>CAVAIM010000082.1:0-5248 GCA_963588755.1 bacterium
TATTAATACATTAAAAAATTATATTAAAGAAGAGAGGCCATTACCTGATGCTTTAGCAAATTATTATAAAGAAATGCTTAAAAGATATGTTGTAATTGGTGGTCTTCCGGGTTCTGTACTAAAATATATAAAAACTAATAATTTTATTGAATCTAGAAATTATCTAAAGGGTTTAATTCAAGATTATAGAGCTGATTTCGGAAGATTTATAGATGATAATAATTTAGAAAACGTTGACTATAATTTACAAACAAAATTAAACAGGGTTTTTGATACAATACCAAGTCAATTGGCTCGTGAATCTGAAACGCTTAAGTTTAAGTATTCAGATGTTAAAAAAGGTGGAAGAGCACATGAGTTTGAAGATGCTTTTGATTGGCTAGATAAGGCAGGATTAGTGGTAAGGTGCTTCAATACTAAAGCAATTGAAAAACCTCTTGAAGCAAATATAGATAGAAGTTATTTTAAAGCTTTTATTTCAGATATTGGTCTATTAATGGCTATGTATCCTTTAGAAACTACACAAAGTTTTTTAACAGATACTTTGGATTCGAGAAAAGGTGCAATTTATGAAAATTTGTGTGCTACAATGATAAATAAGTGTGATTTCCCTCTATATTATTTTTCTAATGGAAAAGATCATTTAGAAATTGATTTCTTATTAGAAGATAATGAAGGGATTATTTTACTTGAGGAGAAATCAGTTAATGGTAAAATGGCTGCCTCTAAAAATGTAATGGAAGGTAAGACTAAATATAGTGCAAAGAAATGCTATAAAATAATTAGAGAAAATTTTGGAGAGGGAGCATTTTTCACAAGTATTCCTCAATATGCAACACCTTTCCTACTAGAAGATATAAAAAGAGAATGCAATAAAGGAATAGAATTAAAACCTTTAGAATATCCACAAATATAGAAATGATAGGAGAATTAATATATGAAACTAATAAAAAATGCAAGATTATATACTATGGCTTTAATTAATGATGAAATAGGAGATATTTTATTTGATAATGGTAAGATAGTTAATGTTGGTAAATTTGATTATTCTAATTATCAAATTGATGAGATTATTGATGCTACAGGCTTGATTGCACTTCCTGGTATTGTTGATCCTCATTGCCATATTGGTGTGGATCAAGCAATTGTAGGACAAGTTGGTGCTGACTATAATGAGATTACTAATCCTATCACACCTGAACTTAGAGGATTTGATGGTGTTAAAGATAATGATGAAGCTTTTTCTACTGCACTAAGTGGTGGAGTAACAACAGTATGCACAGGACCTGGTAGTGCAAATATTATTGGTGGTACTTTTACAGCTTTAAAGACTTATGGTAAGACTGTTGAAGATAAGATGATTGTAGAAGAGGTTGCGATGAAGATGGCACTAGGTGAAAATCCTAAGAGATGTTATAAGGATAAGAATTTACAAACAAGAATGGCTTCAGCTGCAATCTTAAGAGAAGCTCTTACAAAAGCTAAAGATTATAAAGAGAAGATGGATAATTATAAGAAGAAAGTAGCTCAAGGAATTGACGCAACTAAGCCTGAATATGATGCTAAATGGGCTAGTTTATCTAGAGTGTTTGAAGGATTAAGAGTAAAGATTCATGCTCATCAAGAAGAAGATATTCTAACAGCTTGTAGAATATCTAAAGAATTTGGATTAAATTCAACTATTGAACATTGTACTAGTGGTTGGAAGATTGTAGATAAACTAAAAGAATACAATAAAACAGTTATCCTAGGACCTACTTTAGGTGAAAAGAGTAAGTATGAACTTAAGGATAAGAGCTTTGATGCGGCTAGAATAATGTATGAGAACAATGTTCCTTTTGCAATAATGACAGACCACCCTGTTACAAGTCTTGCATATACTAGAACACAAGCCGCAATCTTTGTAGCTCACGGACTTCCTTATTTAGAAGGATTGAAGGCTATAACTATTAATGCGGCTAAAGCCGTAGGATTAGAAGATATTGTTGGTAGTTTAGAGTGTGGTAAAGATGCAGATATTGTATTGTATGATGGTGATCCTTTCCATTATATGACTAAAGTTAAGAAAGTCTTTGTTAGAGGCGAAGAAGCTTATAGTAATTAATTAAATAATTAATATTTTAATAATATTTGAAAAATTGACTAAGTTTAATGGTGTTTTCCTTTATTCTTAGTCTTTTTTAATAGATGAAAAATGTATTAAGAATATAGTTTTTAAGCAGTTTAGAACAAGATTAGGTTTAATTGAACTAATGGGTTAGATTAATGATTAGCACCAACATTTATTTTGATTGAAGGTATAAAATAATGGTTGTTTATTCTCATTAAATATAATGTGTTTTTTAAGAAAATAATAAAAAAAGGTTGTTTAAACATTAAATTAGTAAAGTTGACAATGTAAAAACTTTAATGTAAAATAAACCCAATTTTGCTAGAAATGTTCTTGTTATAGAAATGTACTGCACAATATTTCTTGTAAATTTTTAGTGCTAATGGAGGGAGAGAATATATTAAAGGTGCAGTTTTATATGCTAATATGAAGCTTAAGAAAAAAATATTTGTTTTATTTATTTTCCTAAATTTAATCTTATTATTACAAAGTTGTAAAAAAGATGATTTTATAATTATTGATTATCCGAGTTCATATTATGTGACAAAGAATAATACCAAACTCGGTTATCAATTTGCTTATAATAAAGTAATTGATGAGTTTGAAATAGGTTCATTCAAGACAAAAAATAAAAAGAAATATACATATGACTTTATAAAAGAAGTAAATCAAGATGGTTCTTTAATGAAAATCAATAAGTATTATATATATGGAATAGTTTTTGATTTTGGCTTTGAAAATGATTACTTTGAATCATTTGATATTAAGATTAACAATAGTGTAGAAAAAACTATAGATTTAAACATGCGAATTAAATCAATTGAACAAACTGCAAATAGTGAAATTATACCATTATCAGTTCCGTCTTTAGGAAATATTTTTGAAGAAGTAGATTGGGTTATTTTACCATTAACTGACATCAAAATAACTAGTATAAATGTTATTAATGCTCAAAATATTAGTTATTCTCTATTAGTAAATTCTATAGAATATAGGCCTGAAAGCTACTATTCTGCTATGCAAGAGATAGAAATAAACGCAAGTTTTGAATATGATTCTAAGATGATATTTAACTATATGTATCTATCAATTTCATATGTTAATTCGAATAATGAAGAAAAAATTTATAATACAGATTTTGCTCTTTTCGGTAACAGCTTAGATATTTTAAGAAGTAAAATATAATAAGAAAAACTACAATTTTTTTCTTCTTTTGTTATGAGTATTTTATTAATGTTTATAATTTTGATTTTAAAACTTAATTATAAGAATGATTGAGTTTATAATGTTTCGATTAACCAAAATGAGAAGTACATTACAACAGAAGCTAATATTGGTTATGTATACAAAAATGTAGATACCAACGCTTTGGGTAAGATTTATTTTAATTTAATTACAAAAGTATTATAAATTTTAGTTTTAATACATGATTTAGGGTGGCGCTGGCTACCTTTTATTTTATAGTTAATATATTTTAAATAATTGTCAAAAAGTTGGAAAAATGCAAAAATTAAGTGAATATTGGTTGGAAAAATGCGAAAAACGGCTTGATTTAGGTTGGAAAAATGCAAAAAATGTGATATTCTAGATTTGGTGATAGATATGTTAGAAAGAAAAATAATGAAAGATATTGATGAATGGTTTAACAATAGTACAACAGCTTTATTAGTAGATGGAGCTAGACAAATTGGAAAAACTACAATTATAGAAGAGTATTTGAAGAGTAACAATTTAAATTTCATAGAATTTAATTTACTTGAAAATAGACTAGCTAAAGAAGTTTTTAATACATCAACAGATGAAAAACAGTTGATTTTAAGATTATCTTCTCTATCAAATAAAGAATTAATCGATAATGAAACAATTATTTTTATTGATGAAATACAAGAAGCTGTAGATGCAATCACACCAATTAAGTTTTTAGTTCAAAATACAAAATATAGATATATATTCTCAGGTTCATTATTAGGAATTAAAATACAAGAAATTTTATCTATTCCGGTAGGCTTTTTAACAGTTCTTAAGATGTATCCTATGGATTTTGAAGAATTTAGTAAAGCAGTTGGTGTCTCAAATAATACTATTAGTTATTTAAAGAATTGTTATGATGAAGAAAATGAAGTTGATGAAATTATTCATAAACAAACTCTTAATCTTTTTAATACTTATTTGGTTATAGGTGGAATGCCTAAAGCTGTTCAAGCATTTGTGGATACTAAAGATATTAATAAAGTAAATCAAGTGTTAAATGATATTGATTATGGTTATAGGAAAGATATTACTAAATACCAAAAGAATTCAAAATTGCTAATTCAAGATATATATGATTTAATTCCTAGTGAGTTAAATTCCCAAAATAAAAGATTTATATTAAAGAATTTGAATGATAATGCAAGATTTTACAAATACGAAACTTCTTTTACTTGGCTAAAGAATAGCGGAGTGGGACTATTTGTACACAATGTTGATAATCCTATTTATCCTTTACGTGCTAGTAAGGAAAGAACACTATTTAAATTATTTTTATCAGATGTTGGATTATTGACGTATAAATTATTTAATGGAAATCAAGCTGAAATACTAAATGGGAATTCTAATCTAAATTATGGCGCAGTATATGAGGCTGTAGTAGCACAGGAATTAGAAGCTCATAACTTTGAACTATATTATAATAGTGATAAAAAAAGAGGGGAAATTGATTTCTTAATTGAAAGAAATAATAAAGTGATCCCTATCGAGGTTAAAAGTGGTAAAGATTATAAAAGACATAGTGCTTTAAATCAGTTAATGATGAATAAAGAGTTCAATTATGAAAAGGCTTATGTTCTATGTAATGGTAATTTAGAGAAGAAAGAGAAAATTACTTATTTACCAATATATATGATTTCTTTTATTAAAAATGAAAGAGTAAAAGAAAGTAGAATAATTGACTTAGATATTTCTAAACTTATATAAATAATGTGAATTAAAATATAAAATAGATAAATTGAAATCAAATTTGTCACACTAGCGTTATAAGTAAAAATAAGATAAAATAATAAATATGTTTCAAATAATAAAAGAAGGAGCAATTAAATAATGATATTAACTAAAACACCATTTAGAATGAGTTTCTTCGGTGGAGGAACTGATATGCCA
>CAVAIM010000083.1:0-5129 GCA_963588755.1 bacterium
TTTTTAAATTACTCCTTTTTTAAAATTTTTATGTAATAGAAAAAGCTATTACTCAATATATTTATTTTTTAAAATCCTTTATACGTCTAAGAAAAAGCTTAAACAAAAATTTGAAAAAAATCTATTTAAATTATATTATAAATAATATATTAGTTCAATTGTTTTGTAAGGTCACTTATGATATAATCATTTAGGACTTTTTTAGGAAAAGAGGTATTTTATATGAAAGCAAGTCAAATGTTAATCGCAACTAGTAAAGAAGCACCTGCTGAAGCAAAGATTGTATCTCATCAATTATTACTTCGTGCTGGTTATATGAAAAATGAAGTTGCAGGAGTTTATAATTATTTACCGCTTGGCCTTCGTGTTTTAAATAAAATTGAAAAAGTAATTAGAAGAGAAATGGATGCATCAGGAGCTAATGAAATATTATGTTCTGCAATCCAACCAAAGGAACTTTGGGAAGAATCAGGAAGATGGGCAAAATATGGTCCTGAACTTATGAGATTTAAGGATAGACATGAGCGTGAATTCTGTTTAGGACCTACTCATGAAGAAGTATTTACATCTATCGCAAGAGATTTAATTAAGTCTCCTAAACAATTACCTATCAATTTATATCAAATTCAAACTAAGTATAGAGATGAATTCAGACCTCGTTTTGGTTTAATGAGATCAAGAGAGTTCATCATGAAAGATGCATATTCATTTGATAAGGATGAAGCAGGATTAAATCAATCTTACCAAACTATGTATGATGTATATTCAAGAATTTTTAAAGCTCTTGATATTAACTTTAAGCCAGTTTTAGCTGATACTGGTGCAATCGGTGGAAACGGAAGTCATCAATTCATGGCTTTATGTGATGTTGGTGAATCTGATATTGTATACTGTACTAATTGTGACTATGCAGCTGACGTTGAAAAGAGTGAAGCTGTTTGTACACTAGAAGATAATAGTGAATTAAAAGCTCTTGATAAGGTTAATGTAGGTAACGCAAAGACTATTGAACAAATGTGTGAGTTCTATAATTTACCAGCTAGCACTATGGTTAAGAGTGTTGTTTATAAAGATACTGAATCTAATAAGTTATATTTAGTACTTGTTAGAGGAGATAGAGAAGTTAATGAAATTAAAGTAGTTAATGAAATTAAGACAGCAGAAGCATTCTTAACATTTGCAAATGATGAAGACATTAAGAGTCTAAACACTTGTGAAGGTTATATCGGACCTGTAGGATTAAAGGGAGATATCACTATTTTAGTTGATACTGAAGTATCAAAGATGAAGAATGCAATTTATGGTGCAAACGAAAAGAACATGAATTACATTAATGTTAACTTTGGTAGAGACTACACTGGTAAAGTTGTAGATTTACGTAAAGCTGTTGAAGGTGATTTATGTCCTTGTTGTGGTAAGCCTATGAAGATTCAAAGAGGTATCGAAGTAGGTCAAATCTTTAAACTTCAAACTAAGTATTCAAGCGCAATGAACTGTACTTATCAAAATGAAAAGGGTCAAAATGTACCAATGGTTATGGGATGTTATGGTATCGGTGTAACTCGTACTATGACAGCTATCATTGAACAACATAATGATGAATTTGGTATTAAGTGGCCACTTAATGTAGCTCCATATCATGCAGTAGTTATTCCTGTAATTTCAAAGGATCAAGCCCAAGTAGATCTTGCGAATAAGATTTATGAAGAATTATTAAAGAATAATGTTGAAACCATCATTGATGATAGAGATGCAAAACCAGGATTCAAGTTCAAGGACTGGGATTTAATGGGTATTCCTTATCAAATTATTTGTGGTAAGAATTCACAAGATGATCAAGTTGAACTTAAGAACAGATTAACTAATGAAAAAGTAGTTGTTTCAACTCAAGACGCAATCAGTACTGTAATTGAAGCTGTTAAAAATATTAAATAAAATAATTAGGAAAGATTTTAAAGTCTTTCCTTTTTGTTTGTATAATTAAAAAATGCAGAGCTAATACTCTACATTAATTATTGTTATGTAATTTAAATTTCTTTAAAATCTCTTGGGCTATAACTTCAGGTACATATTTAGTGATGTCTACATTGAATGTTAGTAACTCTTTAATTGAAGAAGAAGATACGAATTGATTTTGAGTGTTTGGAAACATTAGTAGTGTTTCAATTTCAGGTGCAATATCTTTATTGAATTGAGCTAATTGGAACTCTGACTCATAGTCATTATAATTTCTAAGACCTCTAATCATTACTTTAATATCATTCTTTTTTGCAAAAGATACAGTAAGTTCATCTGTAGATACAACTTTTACATTAGGCATATCTGAAACAACCTTAGATATCATTGATACTCTTTCTTCAACAGTAAATGTTGGCTTTTTATGAACATTTGGAGAAATTAAAACATAAACTATATCAAATATTTTACTAGCACGTTTAATTACATCAAGATGTCCGTTAGAAAGTGGATCAAAAGATCCTGGGTATACAGCTTTAGTCATACATATTACCTCACTAATACGTTAAAATTATAGTCTTTAATAAAAACTAATTCAAGTAATATTTATTAGTGATGACAAGAATGTACTGCATTTGGATTAAATGTTAATTTATTAGCTAAATATTCATTTGCAAGTTTATCGCAATCTCCTGATAATCCGTTTAGTATTTCAATATTTTCATTGCTTAAAGTCATAACTGCATGAGTACCTAGATTACCACAAATAAGTGCATCAACATGATTTAGGTGAAGAAGAGTTGCAAGTGTTCTATGTGAATATTCACCTGACTCTAAAATAGAAGTACTTACAATTTTACCATCTTCAATATTATATAATTTAAATTGTTTTGTTTCTCCGTAGTGTTGAAATACATTACCATTTTCATAACAAGCTGCAAGAATCATTTAAAATCACCTCTTTGCAATATATTAACATATAGTGTATAATAATACTAATGAAATGCAAAATTCATCTTGCAAATTTTATAAAGTATGGTAGAATAAGATTACAATAATTTGTGAGAAGTTTGTCCTTCTCACTTTTTATATGTATAAGGAGGTACTTATGCTAGATTTAAAGATTGTTGAAGAATTAGTTATGCCAGTTATTAATGAAAATAACTTCTCATTATATTCAATTGAATGGGCTAATGAATTCGGTTATAAGATTTTAAGAGTTTGTGTTGATAAGACTGGTGGTATAAATAGTGATGATTTAGGAATCGTTAATGATTATCTATCTGAAAAACTTGATCAATATGAACGTGAACTACCTGACAATTATATGCTTGAGGTATCATCTCCAGGTGCTGAAAAACCACTTCGTTCAGAGGCTGAAGTAGAAGAAAACGTAGGAAACAAAATTCATGTTACACTAGAAAAACAAGAATACGAAGGAAAATTATTAAGCTTTGTTGATGGTGTACTTGAATTATCTATAAATGTAAAGGGACGTATCAAAAAGGTTAAGGTTCCATATTGTGATGCAAAAGAAATAAGACTAGCCGTTTAATTTAAGGAGGATTTTTGAAAATGACTAACAAGAAATTATTTGAAAGTGTGCAAGAAATCGCAGACTTACACGGTGTATCAGTTGATGATGTATTAAAGGCTTTATCTGATTCACTTGTTGCGTGTGCTAAACACACACTACCAGAAGGAGAACAAGCATTAATTAGTGTTGATTTTAACGTTAATAATGCTGAATTCCATATTTTTAAAGAACGTAAGGTTGTTGAAGTTCTATCTGAAAGCTTAGAAGAAGACCAAATGCCTGAAATTACTTTAGAAGAAGCTAAACAAATTAAGAAGAATGTTAAGGTAGGAGATACTTTAATTGAAGAAATGAATCCAAAGGGTGAAGAATTCACTCGTACAGTAATTCGTTCTGTTCTATCTACTTTAAAGTCAAATTTAAAGAATTTAGGTAGACAAAAAGCTTATGATTATTTCAAGGAATTTGAAAATGAAATGATCGAAGCTGAAGTAGTAGGAAAAGATGACAACAAGCTTGTATTAAAGCTTTCAATGGGTGTTACTACAATCATTCCTAAGTCAGAATTACTTCCTAATGACAGCTTTGTAGTTGGTGACAAGATTAACGTTTATGTTAAAGAAGTTGAAAAGACTACAAAGGATCCAAAGATTAAAGTTTCAAGAACTAACCGTAATTTAATTACTCGTTTAATGGAAGAATATATTCCTGAAGTTAAAGATGGTATTATTGAAATTAAGGGTATTGCGCGTGATGCTGGTTCTAGATGCAAGATTGCAGTTTACTCAAATAATCCAAATGTAGACCCAATTGGTTCTTGTGTAGGACCTGAAGGTTCAAGAATTAGAGAAATTGTTAGACAACTTAACAATGAACAAATCGACTTATATAAGTGGAGTGATGATCCTGAAGAATTAATTTCAGCATCTCTTCAACCATCAAAGGTTACAAAGGTTGTAAATATTGACCCTAAGACTAAGACTTGCAGAGCTATCGTTCCAGATGATCAATTATCTTTAGCTATCGGTAAGAATGGTCAAAACGTTAGACTTGCAGTTCAATCTTGTGGTTGGAATATTGACATTAAGCCAAGTAGCCAATCTATTGAAGAATTAGGATTAATGTAAAATGAAAGAAAGAAAACCTGTTTTAAGAACATGTGTCTTAACTAGAGAGACTTTAGAAAAAAAGGATCTTATTAGAATAGTTAGATCAAAAGAAGGTATTGTTTCTGTTGATTTAACTGGTAAAGCTAATGGACGTGGTGCTTATCTTAAAAAAGATAGCGATGTTGTCCTAAAGGCTCGCGAAACTAAAATTTTAGATAAAAAATTAGAAGTAAAAGTTCCTGAGGAAATTTATACTCAACTATTGGAGATTACAAATGAATCTAAATAATTTAGGTCTTTGTAAAGCTGCAAATGGATTAATTTGCGGTGAAGACAAGGTAGTAGAAAAAATCCAACAAAATAAGTGTTATCTTGTAATACTTGCAAGTGACACTGGAAAAAATACTTTTAAGAAAATAAAGGATAAAACCTCTTTTTACAATATAAATTTAAACACTGAACATACAACGGCCGAATTGTCTAATGCAATCGGTGGTACTAATGTTCATGTGATAGCCATTACGAAT
>CAVAIM010000084.1:0-5107 GCA_963588755.1 bacterium
ACCTTATACTTCAATTATAACAAGAACTATTAAACTAAACTTCTATGTTAAAGAAAGTAATAGTTAAAGTCAAACTTGGGGTGTAAAGGTTGGTGATATCTTTACAACTAAGGCTACTTATATGGGTAAAGAAGAAAATAATCAAATAAGTTAAGCTTAAATGAATGCTTAAATTGACAACTATCAACTATTTTGTTACAATTAAGTTGGCAAAATATGAGAAATTGTATGACGCAAAGCTAAAGGGCCTGAATTAAAATGGTAGCCAGTTACACTTATATTGTAGCTGGCTATTATTGTTTATTTTTTAAAAAGTAAGGGAGCGATTTAAATGAAGCTTAGATTGAAAGAGTTTTTACCATATATTATCGCAATATTTATAATGTTTATCTTTATGATTTTTGCGTCATTAGTATATACATCTATAGTTAATGATACTTTAAGAAATTCAATATATTCAAATGTTTCTGGTGAAGCTAATAAACAAGCTACAAGCTTTCATAATCTTGTAAGTAAGAAGAAAGCTAGTTATTTGAATAGCGAAGACTCTTACACTACTATTACATTAACTAATTCAAATTTTGAATGTAATAACTATGATTACTTTATTGCTTCAGAGCGTGCAGTAGAAAGCAAAGATTCAGATATATATTATGTTTATATCTTATCTAGCGAAAATACAACTGGTGAAACTAAAACTTCTACATTTATTAAAATTAAAGCTTTAGATATGATTAGTGAAGTATATAAGAATGAATATGCACATGCTTATGCACTAATCGATGAAACTGGTGCTGTATATGCTCAAAACGGATTAGGATCTAGTACTGCATTTGAAGTGATGAATGACTCTATTTCTACAACTGCTACTGAAAAAGAGAATATGAGACAAACTATGGTCTCTTCAGGTGAATCTTATTCTACTTTATGTAAATTCAAAGATACTGATTATTATGCATCTGTATCTCGTTTAGGTGAAGTTGAATCTGAAGATGGAACTGAAGCTTCTAAAGCTTATGTATATGATACAACAACAAATGAAGTTGTAATGCATAACTTATACATGTTCGTTTTATTTAATCAAGAACATTTTAACCAAGCTATTAATCAAACTAGTAATCTAACCCTATTCTATCGTTTAATTGTTATTGTTACATTAATACTTGTTGTACTTGATGTATCTTTAACTATTGTTAGATCTAATAAATTATTCGCAATCGGAAGAAGAACAGCTGCAAAGCGTGGTACTGCAGTTATTAAGGTTAATAGAAAAGGTAAAGTTAAATACTATGGTAGAGGTTGTTCTACATTTGGTATTGATGTTTATGACTTCTCTTTATTTAGACCTGTTGATGGTAAGACATTTGCGGATGCTTTAAGACATGAATCTAGATTCATTTGTGAATATGATTTAGATAGAGATACAAAAGGTTATGCGCAATTCATATCTATTCCTCAACATGGTGGATATATTGTAATCGCATCAACTATTACTGATGAATATAATAAGCAATTACAAGTAAAGAACTTAATTGAACAAAACTCTATTACTCATTTACCTAACAGAAATGCGTTTATTCAAAACTTTGAAGGTAATAAGAAGAATTTATTTGGTGAACAAATTACTTTGGCTTTCATTAGAATACTTGAATTCCAAGATGTAAATAGACAATTTGGTTTTAAAGCTGGTGACGCTTTAATTAGAAATTCACTTGAAGTTATTAAGAGCTGTTTAGTTGATTATGAATTATATCAAGATAATAATGATACCCTATTAGTACTTTTAAAAGGTAACTATAGTACAAATGATGAGATTTTAACTAAGATTACTAAATCATTTGGTAAACCTATTGAAATCACTAATTATTCAAATATCTTAGTACATGTAAGAATTGGTTCTTATGAGTTAAAGGATGTAATGAATAAGAGCTTTAATATTGATGATGCGATCAACAAGGCTACACAAGCTCTAAGACGTGCTCTTGAACAAGTATCTGTATTCTATGTTAAGTATGATTTGAACCTTTCTACATATTTAGCTTATAAGGATCAAATGGAACGTGATATGCACTACGCATTAACTCATGATGAGTTTATTATGTACTATCAACCTCAATATAATATTAAGAGACACAGAATTGAAGGATTTGAATCTCTAATCAGATGGAAATCTGATAAGTATGCGAATGTTTCACCTCAAGTTTATATTGAAATTGCAGAACGTAATGGTGACATTGTAGAAATTGGTAGAATTATTAACTTCCAAGTATGTAAAGCAGCTAAGTTCTTTGAAATTTATGGTGTACATTTATCAATTAACGTATCTCCTGCCCAATTAATGCAATCAGGATTTATCGATGAATTACTTGCAGAAGTTAAGAAGAATAAACTTAAACCTGGTTCTATTTGTGTAGAAATTACTGAAACATATATTATGAAAAACTTCTCAGAAATGATTGATAAGCTTAATATATTAAAGAATGCAGGTATTTCTATCCACTTAGATGACTTTGGTACTGGTTATTCATCTATGTTATACTTAAAACAATTACCTATTAGTTGTATTAAAACTGATAAAGGATTTATTGATAACTTAGTAAGTGATGAATCATCACGTGTTATTGAAAAGACTATTATAAACATGGCTAATGAACTTGGTCTTGAGACTATTGTTGAAGGTGTAGAAACACCACAACAAGTATCAATATTACAAGATTTTGGTGCAGACTTCCTTCAAGGATATATTATTTCTCGTGCTGTACCATTTGAAAAAGCACTAGAACTTGTTAAAAATGGTGTACAAATTGAAGGATTGAAAGAGAAAGGTGGTAGTTTCGATGTTTAATTTTATTTTAGAATCTTCTATTACAGCTCAAGGTGCTATAGTTTTAACTATTGCAGCTATAATAATTGCTGGAGTATTAATATTCTTCCTTGTTAAAGGCGTTAAGAGACAACATTTTATTCTAGAAGAAGACAAATCAGTACTTCTTGAAACAATGATTTCTAAACCTCGTATGAGAGAAGCTGTAAATGATTATGCTTCACGTTTAGGTAACTATGGTACTTTCTCTTTATTCTACATTAAGATTGATGATTATGAGTCTTTACTAAATGTTGTAGGTGAAGATGCAACTAACCAAGTTGTAAGAAGTATAGCTGAAAGATTAGTTCGTACTTATAAAGGTGAAGCTAATATTTGTCAATTTGAACAAGATACTTTCTTAATTTTCGATAAGAAAGAATATAACTATGAAGATCTTGAATATACTGCAGAAAGCTTACTTGACTTAGTAAGTGGTGAACAAGATGTACTAAAGAGAGAAAATATCTCCCTAACTGCTTCAATCGGTGTTGCAATATATCCTTCATGTGGTAATTCATTTAAGGAATTACATCAAAACCTTGAACTTGCAGCTTATATTGCATCTCGTCAAGGTGGTAATAAGTTTGTTATTTACTATGATGAATTAAAGACTGAAGAATCTTCTAACATGGAATACTTTAATGAAGTTAAGAATGCCATGAGCAAAAAGGAACTTACTCTATACTATCAACCTATTATTGATGTAAATAATAAGACTGTATATGGTTTTGAAGCTCTATTAAGATGGAACCATCCTGTTCATGGTGTTATCTCTCCTGCTAAGTTTATTCCTATTTTGGAACAATCAGGAGACATCATTCAAGTATCACGTTGGGCTTTAGAAGCACTTGTTAATAAACAATTTGAACTTAAAGAACAATTCCCTAATAAAGATTTCAAGTTAACATTTAACTTATCAGTTAAACAAATAATGAGTGAAACAATTGTTGAAGAATTCAAGAAGGTTATTAGAAAATATAGTGCTGATCCTAAGAAGTTTATTCTTGAAGTTGATCAATATGCAATGTTTGAAAAGATGAATCAAGTTAAGATGAATATCTTAAGACTTAGAGATATTGGTTTCTTAATTTCAACTGATGGTTTAGGACTTGACTATAGTTCTATAACTCAAATTGAAAATAAACCTATTGATATGTTAAAACTTGATAGAGAATTCTTAAAAGATATTAATGAAAATGAAATGCAAGAGCGTTACGTTCAAATGCTTGAAGAATTCTGTGATAAGACTCATAAGGTGTTAGTATCTGAAGGTGTTGAAACTAAGGAACAATTAGACTATGTAACTAAGCAAAACATTCAATATGTTCAAGGTTATTATTTTGAAAAGCCATTCCCAGGTGAAAACATTAAAGATTATATCTATGCTGAATCATGGGTTGGTTTAATTGATTTAGTATACGGTGAGGCTAGCGCAGAGGCTGAAAAAGAAGAAGGTGCAGCTGAAACTGAACCTAAGACTGAAGAAGTAGTGGAAACTGAGACTAAGGCAGAAGAATCAGCTGAAGTAAAAGAAACTGAAACTAAAGAAACAGTTGAAGAAGCTAAAACTCAAGTAGAAGACGATAACAACAATCAAGAATCAAATAATTAATTGTTAATTTAAGGTAGTGTATTTATATATGCACTGCCTTTTTCTATATTAAAAATTGTAAAGAAAAAAGACGCTTTATAAAGCGTCCGTAATTAATAATAAATTTAAAAATCTTCAAACATTAATTTATTTTGAACAAATTCATAAAATCTTGGTAGTGTAAAGATTACTTCTCCACGAGTTGAACCATCAATTAAACCTTTCTTGATCAATCTATCACGATATCTTGAAAAGTATTCTTTAGATATATTAGCTTCAAGTAATATAGTTGAAACCTTAACATAACTATTTGATTTGAAAGCCTCTAATATCTTTCGTTCAACTTTAGTTAAACCTGACCAAATTTTTGAATATGCAAATTCGTCTAAATATTGATCATATTTACTTATTAATTCTTCATTTAATGATTGAGCTTCATTTTCATACATTAAATATCCCAATAGTTGAAATGCAAAGGCATAACCTTTAGTGAATTTAGCACATTTAACAGCTTCATCATCACTTAAGTCTAATGTAGATTTATAAGAAGATACAATTGCAGGCATACTTAAAGGAGTTAAGTATAATTTAGGAGCTCTAATTAAGAAAGTCATATTATTCTCGTTTTCTAGAGCGGATATGTTTTCATA
>CAVAIM010000085.1:0-5026 GCA_963588755.1 bacterium
AGAGAAAATATTTATGGTGTAGGTGGTTCTATAAGAGCGCTACTTAAGATTAAAAATAAAGAAACTGGCCTTGTTCAAACTGGCTTCACCTATGAAGATGTTAAGAGATGGTATCAAATGTTAAAAGAGAAACCAGATGAGTGGTTAAGACTTGTTTTAAATGTAGTTCCTGAAAGAACTTTAACAGTAAGTACTGGTTTAATTATAGTTAAAACAGTTATGAGCTATCTTGAAGCTAAGAATGTTATTGTTTGTGAGGGCGGTGTAAGAGAAGGATACCTAACTCATGTATTAAATGAGGCTTAATTATGAAATGTCCATATACTCAAAATAGAGAAATATCTTGGCTTTCTTTTAATGAAAGAGTTCTAGATAAAGCAAATGATCTAACTACTCCTTTAATGGAGAGATTAAAGTTCTTTGAAATATTTATTTCTAACTTAGATGAATTCTTTATGATTCGTGTCGGAAGTTTAGAAAATTTAAAAGAATTAAATCCTGATTCTAAAGATTCTAAAACTGATATGTCAATTAGTGATGAAATTGATAGTATTATGTCTAGAGTTAAACAATTAATTAAGAAGAAAGATTTAGTTTATAATAATTTAGTTAAATGTTTAGAAGAAGAAAATATTAATTTCTATTCTCTAAATCAATTTAATCAAGATGATAAGAAACTATTAAAGAAATATTTTAAAGAAGAAATACTTCCTATACTTTCTCCTCAAATTCTTGATTTCAATCACCCATTCCCTCATATTGAAAATAAGGTATTATACTTAGTGGTAACACTAAATATTAAGGGTGAAGATGTATTAGGTCTAGTACAAATACCTAATACATTATCTAAATATCAACGCCTTGATAATAATTATATATTTATTGAACAACTAATTTATGATTTAGCTGATACTATCTTTAAAAAATATACAATAACTCATAAGAGTATCATATCAATTACAAGAAACTCTGATATTTCACTAGATGATATGGAGAATGAAGTATTATACGATTATAAGAATATAATGAAGGGTTTAATTAAGAAAAGATCTAGATTAAAACCAGTAAGACTTGAATCAAGTAATTCACTTAATCAATTTGAAGAACGTATATTATTTAAGAAGCTTGAATTAGAGAAATCTCATGTATTTGTATCGAAATCTCCACTTAAGTTTGATTTTATTTATGGCTTGATTGATGGATATAACGCTAAATATTTCTATCCAAAACTAGTTCAAAAAGATAATGAATATATTAATCAAGATAATAAAATCATCCCTCAAATATTAAAACATGATGCACTATTATTCTATCCTTTTGAATCAATGGATCCATTCCTAAAGATGATTAAGGAAGCTGCAAATGACAAAAATGTTGTATCTATAAAGATTACTATTTATAGATTAAGTAAGAAATCTAAGCTTGTAGATTACTTATGCCAAGCACTAGAAAATGGTAAAGAAGTATATGTATTAATTGAACTTAGAGCACGTTTTGATGAACAAAATAATATTGATTTTTCGGAAAAACTAGAAGAAGCAGGATGTCATATAATGTATGGATTTGAACATTATAAGGTACATTCTAAAATATGTTTAATTACAAGAAAAGTAAATAATAAAGTAACATATATTACTCAAATAGGTACTGGCAATTATAATGAAAAGACAGTTAATATCTATACTGATTATTCATACATTACTAGTAATCAAGAAATTGGAGAAGATGCGAACGACTTCTTTAGTAATATGTTATTATCTAATTTAAATCATACTTATAATAAATTACTTGTAGCACCTAGTACTTTAAAGAGTAGTACTATTAAGCTTATTGATGAACAAATTGCCTTAGGCGAAGAGGGTTATATCTTCTTTAAGATGAATTCTATTACTGATATGGAAGTAATTAAGAAGCTTGTAGAAGCCTCACAACATAATGTAAAGATTGATTTAATTGTAAGAGGTATATGTTGTATATTACCGGGTGTTCCAGGTTACACTGATAACATTACAATAAGAAGTATTGTAGGACGCTTCCTAGAACACTCTCGTATCTATTTATTTGGTAAGAGTAATCCTAAGATCTATATTTCAAGTGCAGATATGATGACTAGAAATACAGTTAGACGTGTTGAGATTGCAACACCTATTCTTGATAAGAAGATTAAGGATGAGATTCTAGGACATATTAATGTATTGTTAAGTGATAATTATAATGCAAAAATATGTAATAAAGATGGTACTTATTCTAAGATAGAAAGTGATAATATTTGTAATTCTCATGAGTATTTCTTGAAGAGTGAAGAAAAGGCAAAAAGAATAACTCCTACAAGAATGATTAAACAATTATTTAAGGATAATAATATAGAATACAAGGAATCTGTTACATTTAATTTAGGTGAATTATCTAAGAAGTTTAATTTCTATTTAGAGAAGAGTAAAACATATATTTATATGCTTAATGTTAAATCTAACATTAGTTATAATACACTTGAAAAGATATATTTAATATCAACTCTATTAAATAAAGAAGGATATAATATTGTAGTAATACTTAATTCAAAGAAGAATGAACAAATTGAAGAATCATTAAATAGAATTAAGATTAAGTATTATTATCTTGATTCTCTGCAAGCTAATATTAATGATTTTGTTTTTAAGAATTAAGATTGTTAATTACTTGAGTTAGAATTATATAAATTAATAATATTATAAATTTAAGAGTTTAAACATTTGTGAAATTATCAGGTGTTTAGACTCTTTTTTATTATTTTTAAAAAATTTTAAAATATTGTATTGACCTAAAGTTAGGTTTAGGGTTTATTATTAAATTGTAGAAAGAAAAAGGAGTGTTAGTTCATGAATAAACCATACATTATTTGTCATATGATGACATCAGTTGACGGGCGCATTGATTGTAAGATGACTGAGGAACTTCCTGGTGTTGTAGAATATTATAAAACACTAGATTCATTTGATGCGGAAACTCACATTTCAGGTAGAGTTACTGCAGAACTTGAAATGGCTTTATCTGGAAAGTTTGTAAGTAAGACTAATAAGCATGTTAATAAAGAGATGTATCATAAGAGAGTAGATAGTGATTCTTATGAGATTGTAATTGATACTAAAGGTACTCTTTTATGGCCTAAACAAGAAGATTATAATAAACCTTTACTAATAATAACTAGTGAAGAAGTAACAGATGATTATTTAGAGTATTTAAGTGACCTTAATATATCATGGATTGTAACTGGTAAAAGCCGAGTAGATTTAGCTAGAGCTTGTGATATTTTATACAATGAATTTAATGTAAAACGTTTAGTGCTAGTTGGTGGTGGAAAAATTAATGCAGGCTTCTTAAAAGAGGGACTTATTGATGAAGTTAGTATTCTAATTGGTGCAGGAATTGACGGAAGGGACGGCATGGGTGCAGTCTTTGATGGCTTAAGTGAAGACAGTAAAGTTATACCACTTAAACTTATAAGTGTTGAAAGCTTTGATAGTGGTGCAGTTTGGATTCGTTATAAAGCATAGGAGATATAATTATGAAATATATTGATGAATTAGATTTTGATAAACAAAATAAATTTGGTAAAGGAGTAGAAAATAGTGCTTATGCACAATATTTTAGTGGTGCATCTTTCTTAAATGTTTTGAATAAAGAAGGTGTATTCTTAGCTAATGTTACATTTGAACCAGGCTCAAGAAACAACTGGCATATTCATCACGCTAAATCAGGTGGTGGACAAATCTTGATTTGTACAGCTGGTAGTGGTTGGTATCAAGAAGAAGGTAAAGAGGCTTTAAGCTTAGAAGAAGGTAGTGTTATCTATATTCCTGCAAACGTTAAGCATTGGCATGGCGCTAAAAAAGATAGCTGGTTTTCTCATATTGCAGTAGAAGTGCCAGGTGTTGAAACTTCTAATGAATGGTTAGAAGCTGTAAGTGATACTGAATACAATAAATTAAAATAGAGGATACATATGGATAAAATAGTACAAACAGCAGGTAAAGATCAACTAGGTGAATTCTCAAGTGATTTTGCACACTTCAATGATGATATCTTATTTGGTGAAAACTGGAATAATCAAGATATTGATTTAAAGACAAGATGTATTATTACAGTTGTCTCTTTAATGAGTCAAGGTATAACTGATAGCTCTCTTAAATATCATTTAGAGAATGCTAAGAAAAATGGTGTGACTAAAAGCGAGATAGCCGCAATCATCACTCATACAGCATTCTATGCAGGATGGCCTAAGGCTTGGGCTGTATTTAATCTCGCAAAAGAGGTTTGGAAGTAGAATAAGTACGTCGAATCAATTAATTTATTTTGATAAAATTGCTCCCTTGTAAATAAATTATTGATTAAGTATTCTACTTCTTTAGTGCAGCCTAAAATTTTAAATACATACAAAAAAGGATGATACTTTCTTGGTCAAGTATCATCTTTTTTAGAATTTATTATTCAATATTTTTATGTCCTTCATCATATAATTGTTGGATTTCTTTAGGGAGTTTATCAGGTAGTTGTTCATTAATAGAATCTTCATTACCATCTTTTATTGCAGTATCATAATACCAACATTTAAACTTTAATAAAGATAGATTCTTTTGCATTTTCTCTATTTCTTTCTCAACCTTATTTTTTTGATTTAGAATTATTTCTTTTCTTTCTTTATATGTAGAAGGTCCTTTTTTTACAAGAGACATAAATTTCTTTATATCTTTAATCTCAAGACCTGTATGTTTTAAACATTCAATTAAACGCAGTGCTTCAATATCATCATCGCTAAAATAACGAATATTTCCTTTTCTTACTAAATTTGGAAATAAACCTTCTTTATCATAATATCTTAATGTTGAAATAGGTATGTTAAATTGTTTAGAAATTTGTCCTATTGTATACATTTTTAAAAAATCCTTTCAATTAATTATAAATAATGCTTGACCTAAAGTTAGGTTTAGCATATATAATATTATTGTAAAATAAATTACAAAAGGAGTCAAGAGAAATGATAGGAAAT
>CAVAIM010000086.1:0-4980 GCA_963588755.1 bacterium
GTAATATTTAAATCATTAGATAATGAAAATACTGAGAAAAATTTATAGTCACTAAAATCTTCTCTTTTAATAGAAAAGCTTTCATCTTTTCTAAAAATTAAAGAATTATTATCTATAATTTTTAAATCTTTAAATTTAAGTAATAGACCTAAAATTGACAAGAAATGTTCTATTCTTTCACCCTTAATACCACCAAAGATTGTTACGTCATTTGATAACTTATAAGCCTTATTTAGTGCAAACAATGTATCAGTATCATCTTTAATAGGATTTAGTTTAATTACTTCTTTTGAATTAGAAGTAATCTGATCGTATTCAACATCTGATACACTATCAAAATCACCAACAGCTAAATCAAGTTTGATATTGTTATTAACAGCGTTTAAAGCTCCTCTATCTACACCAATAGTGTAGTAGTCAGTAAAATTGAAAGACTTTAAATTAACATCAAATAAAATAATTGCAATTTTCATTATTTTAAGGTTACAACGGTACAACCGTTTAATCCTTCTCCTTCACCACCAAAACGAGTTTGTTTAACGTGCTTATTCATCTTTAAGGCTTCATATACAGCTTTTCTTACTGCACCTGTACCAAATCCATGAATGATATAAACAGTGTCGTAGTGTGCAAGAATTGCTCTATCAATGAATAAATCAATTTGAGGAGCTACATCAACATATCTTTCTCCTCTTAAATCAAGCTTCATTGGAGTTGTTTCAGTTTGAAGAGTAACTTGAGGCTTCTTCTTAGGCTTAATATCCTCACTCTTCTTTAGTGATTTATCATATTCAAGTTCATCTCTATTAAAAGTCATCTTAAATTGACCAACTTGAACAACATATTTACCCTTCTTGATATCAACAACTTGTCCTACCTTAGAATAAGAAATTACATGAACTAATTCTCCAACCTTAAGTTCATGAGTATCAAGGTTTTCTTTCTTCTTTGGTTCAAGTGTCTTAGTTTCAAACTTAACTTCTGCTAAGTCTTTATCTTGAATATTATTATTTTGTTTAATTTGATCAAGTTTATTAATTAAGTTCTTAGACTTTTCTTTTGCATCTTCAATAATTTGATTAGCTTCAAGATGAGCTTTATAAAGCATTAATTCTCTATTCTTCTTAATTTCTTCTAATTCTTGATTTAATTTCTTTCTTGTAATATCTGCTTCTTTAAGCTTCTTCTCATATTCAGCCTTAATACGAGATACGTTTTGATTTTCTTCATCAATCTTTTGAATTAATTCACCAGATTCACTTTGAGTACCATCAATTAATTCTTTAGCTTCAGCTAAGATATCCTCCCCTATTCCTAAACGTTTAGAAATAAGTAAGGCATTAGATTGACCAGCTACACCAATTGATAAATGGTATGTAGGAGATAAAGTTTCAGAGTTAAATTCTACTGAGGCATTTACAATTTTATTATTGTTATACGCAAAAGCTTTTAAATCAGAATAGTGAGTAGTAGATACAACCTTAGCACCAATCTTAGTTAATTTATTGATAATCGCAATAGCTAAACTTGCACCTTCCTTAGGGTCAGTACCAGAACCAACTTCATCAAGTAAAATTAAAGACTTTTCATCCGCAACCTCTAAAATGCGTGCAATACGTGACATATGAGAGGAGAATGTAGATAGGTTTTGTTCAATAGATTGTTCATCACCAATATCAGCTAAGATGTGGTTTGACATTGCAACTTCACTTGATTCTTTACAAGGAATAAACAAACCAGATTGAGCCATTAATGAGATTAATCCTACAAGTTTTATTACAACTGTTTTACCACCAGTATTAGGACCTGTGATAATAATTGTTGAATACTTCTTACCTAATTCAATACTATTTTTAACTACAACACTCTTATCAATTAAAGGGTGTGCTGCATCTATTAAATTATAGTATCCCTTATCATTAATTAAAGGACGAGTATATTCATTTTCTTTTGCAAATCTAGCTTTTGCGAAAATAAAGTCAAGTTCTGATAAATTTTCAAAATCATTTAATAGTTCATCTGAATGACTTTCAACAAGTAGTGATAAACCCTTTAATACATTTTCAACTTCAATCTTTTCATCAGCTCTATAAGATTCAATTTGCATGTAAATATGACTTGCTTCTTCAGGTTCAATAAAGAAAGTAGTACCTGATGAAGATTTATCATGAATAGTACCTTTAATTACATTCTTACTATCAGCCTTAACAGGTAGGCACATTCTATTATCTCTTAATACAATAATAGGTTCAGTTAAGTTAGAGGCATTTGATAATAGAAGTGAATTCATATAACTTCTTAAATGGTTTTCTTCCATTTGAATTCTTTTTCTAATCTTAAATAGTGACATAGAAGCACTATCTTTAACCCTGAATTCCTCATCAATTGAATTAGTAATTTCAGTACCTAGCTTTTTATTATCAGAGAAAGATTCAATATAATTATATAAATTATCAACATTAACATTTTGGTTTTTCGCATCCTTAATATAACGAGATACTGAACTTGTTTTAGATATTAATGTAGAAATATTAAATAATTCTTCACTTGATAAAACTGATCCTATTTTAGCTTTTTTGATAGCTTCTTTTGAGTCTTTTAAATAATCAAGCGGAATTTGACCTAACTTATAAATTACGCCTTCTGCTTCACCTACTAGAGTAAGAGATAAATTCAAATCATCAATATTATTAATAGGACTTAAATTATTAATTCTATCCTTAGTAGACTCTAAAAAAGCATACTGTGATACATTTTTAAGTACTTTATCAAGTTCTAGAGTTTTTATATCATACGACATAAATAAATCCTCCTTATTTTGTATAGTTATCTATAAAATTAGCACCTTTATATTTTTCAGGTTCTTCTTTAAGTAAATCTAAATAATCTAATTGAGAAAGTGCATAATATACTGTTAAAGCTACACAATTAGATAAATTTAGGCTTCTTATATTATCAGTTGTAGGTATTCTAAAACAATGGTCTAAATGATCATGTAAAACATCATAAGGAATACCTGTAGATTCACGACCAAACATAAAATAAATTGGTTTAGTAGTGCCTTTGTATTGTGAAAAATTAATATCAGATGGTGCTTTATGACCATAACGCGTTAAGTAATAGATTTCAGGATTATTATTTTTTGACATGAAATCTTCTAAATTATCATAGATTTCAAAATCAAGATATTCATAATAATCTAGATGAGCTCTTTTTAAGTGAGCATCATCTAGTTTAAATCCTAAAGGTCTAATTAAGTGTAGTTTTGCATTAAATCCAACACATGTACGCATGATATTTCCTGTATTTTGAGGAATTTCAGGTTGGAATAATACAACATTAATTTGTTTATTAGTCATTTTGTTCACCAGTTAAAGAATAACTATCCGCATCTTTAATACATACTGAAACAATTTGACCTGGTTTTAACTCATCATGGGCTGCAACATAGATACAACCATCGATGTCATCAGGTGCAAATCCATATGATCTACCTTTATACATGAAGTTAGCCTCATCATATGATTCAATTAAAACATCAAAGTTTTTACCAATCTTTTCTCTATTCTTTTCTAAAGAAATATAGAATTGAGCCTTCATTACTCTATTATATCTATCATTCTTAACTGATTCAGGTATTTGATTTGGCATAACTGCACCAACTGTACCTTCTTCAGGTGAATAAGTAAATGTACCAAGACGATCAAATTTTGTTACCTTCATAAATTCAATCATATTATCTACATCTTCTTCAGTTTCTCCTGGGAAACCTACCATCATAGTAGTACGGAAGATAGCTTCAGGAATTTCTCTTCTAATTTTTGCAATTAAATCTACTAAATAAGCTCTATTTCCTCTACGTTTCATATCCTTTAAGACATGGTCTTCAGAGTGTTGAAGTGGAATATCAAAGTAAGGCATAACGTGTTCTGGGTTATTCTTAATAAATTGAATTAATTCATCACTGACAATTTCAGGGTATAAATAGAATAAACGAATCTTATAATTACCTTCAATTTTTACAAGTTCAGTAAGTAAATCAACTAAAGCATTCTTCTTATATAAATCAAATCCATAACGAGTAGTATCTTGAGAGATAATATTAATCTCATAAGTACCTTTCTTTACAGCCGCTTCTACTTCAGCATAGATATCTTCAATAGTACGAGATTTAAGTCTTCCACGAATTAGGGGAATAGCGCAGAATGCACAACGATTTAGACATCCATCAGAGATTCTTACATAAGTCATATAATCTGGTTCATCAGTTACACGGTCGATAAATGATAGGGTATCTGATTCCTTATAATTAGTATGTAGTAAATCATTTAATACACGAGCGATTTCTTTATAATCATCAATCTTCATAAAGTAATCTACTTCAGGAAGTTCAGTTATAAGTTCATCCTTATATCTTTGGGCTAAACATCCCATTACAATTAATTTCTTATTTTTTGTTTTATATTTTGCAAGTTCTAGGATAGTATTAATTGCTTCTTCTCTAGCTGATAGGATAAATGCACAAGTATTAACCATTAATATATCAGCTTCTTGTGGAGTTGCAACTACATTTGCACCATGGTTCTTTAAAAAACCAAGTATCATTTCACTGTCTACTTGGTTCTTAGAACATCCTAGAGTTATCATATAAATATTCATATTAAACTCCTATTATTCTTTATTATTTATAAGTCATTAGAATCTAAAATTATAGTTGTAGGTCCTAGGTTAGTAAAAGATATCTGCATATCAGCACCAAACACACCAGTTTTAACCTCTAAGCTATAACTTTCTAGTTCTTTATTAAAATTATTATATAAGTTAATAGCTTCCTCACCCTTCATGGCATTTACAAAACTAGGTCTGTAGCCACTTGATGAGTCAGCATATAGTGTAAATTGAGAGATAGAAAGTATACTTCCTGATACACTCTTAAGTGATAAATTCATCTTACCTGCCTCGTCTGGGAATACACGAAGT
>CAVAIM010000087.1:0-4857 GCA_963588755.1 bacterium
CGTTAAGGCTATTGATATTACTAATGAATAAGATATTAGCGTGTTTAACTTATGTTAGATACGCTTTTTAAATGTCTCTTATTTATTGAAAAAAATATCTATAACCTATATAATTTATATTAGGTGTTAATATGCTAGAAAAATTTATTGATTATAAAAAATGTATTCCAAATTTGTATGTAAATACTGTATATGATATAGACTTTAAATCACTTTTTGAAGATGGATATAAAGTTATATTTTTTGATTTAGATAATACTCTAATTTCATATAAAGAAACTACACCAAATGAGCGTAGTATTGAATTTGTTAAATCGTTAAAAACTTTAGGCTTTGAGGTAATGTTAGTAAGTAATAATTCACATAAGGATAGAGTTAAAACTGCAAGTGAAATACTTGGTATTGACTATGTTAATTTTGCGTGTAAGCCACTTAAAAGAGGATTTAAGAAAGCATTAAAAAAGCTAAATGGTAAATATTCATATAAAGAAGTAGTTGAAGTAGGAGATCAATTACTAACTGATGTATATGGATCTAAGAGAATGAAGTTCTATACAGTTTTAGTGGATGCGATTGACCATAAGACTGAGATTTTTGCAACAAGACTTAATAGAAGAAGAGAAAAGAATATTTTAAGTAAGATTAAGAAGAAAGATATAGAAAGTTATAATAAATATCTTTTAAAGTATGAGGAAAATAATTTATGAGTGAAATAAAATGTTATGGATGTGGATCTCTATTACAAACTGAAAATCCTGATAAAAAAGGTTTTATTGAAAAGATAGATCCTAAAAGAGAAATATTATATTGTAAAAGATGTTTCCGTCTTATGCATTATAATGAATTCCCTAAGACACTTGCGACTAATGAAGAATATGAATTAATTATTAATGATTTATTAAAAAAAGATGGATTAATTGTACTTGTAGTAGATTTATTTGATTTTACTGGTACATTTATTCCTAAAATCATTGATAAGTTAAGAAATAAGCGTGTAATACTTGTTGCGAATAAGTTAGATTTACTACCTAAGAGTGTAAATGTTACTAAAATAGTTGAATGGTTAACTTATATGTGCAATAGATATTTCTTTAGAGTTGATGCGATTCATGTTGTATCAAGTAAGAAGGGATACTATATTGAAGATTTAATGAATACTATTAACTTACTTCGTGACTCAATGGATGTATATGTAATGGGTGTTGCAAATGTTGGTAAATCGAGCTTAATTAATTCAATACTTAAACGTATTGATAATAGAAAAGATGATTTGATTGCGACAAGTGAAATCCCAGGTACTACACTTTCAAGTATTAAGATTGATTTCTTTGATGATTCAAAATCAATCATTGATACTCCGGGTTTAATTAATGAACGTAATGCACAATCTAACCTTTCTGAGGCTAGTTACAAATGCTTAATTGCTAAAAACGAAATTAAACCAATTACTTATCAAATAGAAGTAGGTAATACAGTACTTTTAGGCGCAATAGCTTCTATTGCCTTAGTAAGTGGTGAAAATGTATCATTTACTTGTTATAGATCTAGTAATGTTACAATTCATAGAAGAAAGAATATTGATATACTAGATTTTATAAATAAACATAGAGGTGAAATATTAATGCCTCCTGTTAAGGGTGATGACTCTAGACTAGAATTTGTAACTAAAACATATAAATTAAAAGAAAAACAAGATATTGTTATTTCAGGTTTAGGATTTATTACTGTAAATAAGGATTGTGTTATTGAAGTAACTAGTCTAAAGAATATGGATGTGTTTGTAAGAAATGGAATATTCAGAGACAAAAATTAAAGAAGTACATGATATAGTATATAATAAATACTTAACTAACTATCCTGATAAAATGTCTAGATTTACTCACATTGAAGGAGTAGCTAAGATGGCGGGATATTTAGCTCGTATTTATAATATAGATGAATCTAGAGCTATTATTTGTGGACTTGTACATGATTATTATAAATATGAATCAGAAGAGGTTATGCAAACTCTAATTGATCCTTCTGATTTAGAAGAATGTAAGAAGTATCCTGTACTATATCACTCATATGCATCAAGTGAGGCATTGCTTAAGGTGTTTGGAATAGATGATGCAGAAATGAAGTCTGCAATTAGAAATCATGTATTTGGTCATTTAAATATGACACGTTTAGAAGAAATAGTATTAATTGCAGATTATACTGAAGAAAATAGAACTTATTCTTCATGTATTAAAGCACGTGAGATATTATTATCTGGTAATTTAGATAAAGCTATACTTCAATCTACAAAAGATACAGTAAAGTTTGTAATTAAAAAAGGTGGAAATCCTCATCCACTACAATATGATATTATTAAGGAATATGAAAGGAAAATTATTATGAATAAAATTGAAACAATTATTAAAGGTTTAAAGAAAATTAATCCACATGATGTGGTTGTATATGACTCAAATGAATCTAGTCCATTCTTTGACTTCATTCTAGTCGCATCAGTAGACTCTATAAGACAAGCTAATCAAGCTGTTGTATATATTAAAGAAGAACTTGCAAATGAAAATTTAACTATTAAATCTTATGAAGGTGAAAACTCTAACTGGGTTTTAATTGATGGATTTGATTATCTAGTTCACATTATGACTCCTGAAGAGAGAGATAGAATTGCAATTGACAAATTGTATATGAATCTTAATAAGATTGATATTGAAAAATATTTTGATTAATTATTATTGTTTAAATTAGGAGAGTTATGTATGAAAAGAAAGTTAATTTATTTATTAGGTATTGTACCTGTATTGTTATTAAATGGTAAGATAATTTATGCTAAAGAACCTACTATTGGAAAAACCTTACCCTATCCTCTAACATTTAAAAATTATCAACCTTTAAAATTTGAGGAAGCTACTTATACAGAAATTTATGGAAGCGAAAGTATAAAAGTTAAAGAAACACAAGGTTGGATTTGGGGTAGTGAATCAAAAGATTATCCTACAAAAGGGATTGCAATTTATCGAATAGGTACTATTGAAGCTCCTTATGTACATAATGTAATCGGATATCTACCTAAAGGTTCAACCTATGAGTATTCTACCAAAAGAACAAAGGTATATAATTTTTCCTCAGAGGTTTCATTAAGTACAGAACATATTTATAAAGCAGCATTAAGTGCTGAAGGTAATATATACGCAATTAAGGCTATAGGAGAGTTTGATAAGGAAGTACAAATTAAAATAGGAACTAATATTATTACTTCATATACAAGTGAGACAGAAGATGGTATAAAAGTAACAATTCCAATTGAAGATAGTGGCTACTATTTTGATGATTTAAGAGCTACATATAAGTTATATCAAATACAAGAATACCAAATAATAAATACTAGAAAAGAAACAGATCGTAAACAATCTGGCTGGGCAGTTGATGTATATTATGATGTTATTCAAACGTGTGTATGTACTAATATTTCATATGTATGTGAATATGTTTCAGACTGCGGTAGATGTATAGTAAAATATAAACAAAATTCAGGTGGTACATTTAGTTATGATGGTCCTAAATCTTGTGAAGGGATTATATATATTTAATTATGATTACTTTAAATAATATAACAAAGACATATAAAGATAAAACTGTATTAGATAATATTACATATGAGTTTAACGATACTGGATTATATTTTATATTAGGTAAAAGTGGTTCAGGTAAAACAACATTATTAAATATTATATCAGGAAATATTAAACCTACTTCAGGTGAAGTATATTATGAAAATATAAATTCTATTTATGAAGAATCATATTATATTTATCAAGATTTTAATTTGATACCTTCTCTAACTGTTTTAGAAAATGTAAAACTCGTACTTAAAATTAAGAAAAAAGAATATGATGAGTCGAATGTTTTAGAAAAATTATCTAATGTTGGATTAAATGAATTAAAGAATACTAAAACTAATAAATTATCTGGTGGAGAAAGACAGAGATTATCTATTGTTATAGGGTTATTATTAAATTCTAAAGTTATATTCTTAGATGAACCAACTAGTGCACTTGATTATGAATTAAGGGACAGTATTATGTCTTATTTAAGAGAAGTATCAAAGAGCACACTTTTGATTATCGCAACTCATGACTTAAGCTTGATTAAGGAATGTGACAATGTTATAAATATTAATGATTTTAAACCAAATTGCATTTCAAAAAACTTTGATCAAGTAGAATCCAAAAAAATTAATTTGGGTTTAGATACATTTTATATTAAAAATAAAATGATGAAAAAGGATACATTTAGATTATTATTTCAAGTTGTATTTATCACATTTTTACTAATATCATTAAGCCTAATAATTCCATTCTCAAACATGACATATGAGTCTGTTTGTGCTAAAGAATTAAATAATGGTAGTCAAATGTTATTAATACCAAGTTATCAAGAAGATGATTTTATTTCTTCTTCTTATTACATAAATCGTCTTTATGAAGCAAATATTAATATTACAAATGGAACACAAACTATAGAAAATTTTGAATTATATATTGATAATAGTATTGAAGATGGTGAAATTGTGATTTCAAGTAGTGTAGAAAGCAAATTATCTAGTGAATCTCTATTAAATAAAGAGATTTCTGCAAATGGTTATTCAATTATGGTTTCAAAAGTAGAAGAGTACAAAGATGTAGGTCATGGATATGCAGTCGTTTTTTTAGACTATGCTAAAGTTAATTATAACACCTATGTTAAAATTGATAAAACATATACTAAAATTGATATAAATATTTATGAATATTTTTATTTAGATAAAGCATTAGAATATGGATCATGTACACTTACTCAAGAATATTATGAGAAAAACTATAAAGA
>CAVAIM010000088.1:0-4839 GCA_963588755.1 bacterium
TTTATATACCATCCAATCTTCAAATCTTATAATTTAATTATACATATTTAAGTAATTTTTTTCAATTTATTTTACATTAATTTAACAATTAATTTTTACAAATATAAAGAAAAAGCCTCAAGATAATCTTGAGACTTATAATACAAATTCTTCTTTCTCTTTTTCAGGCATATCAAGTGTTAAATCTTTATAACCATTCTTCTTTAATCTAATTAGGAATATAACAAGGAATATGAATGACATTACCGCAATCAATACATTAGAAATACCCATTGAAATACCTGCAGCACGATAATCAATACCTGCGCCATGACAAATAATTAAAGATAAAATTCTTATACCTATTCTTGAAAAATTTAAAATACTAGATAAGAATGTTTTACCATAACCATAAAGAAGCCCAAGTAATACACTAGTTAGACCTAGAGCTGGAATTGACCAACAGTCATAGAAATATATTTCTTTAACATATTGCGCAAGCTTTGCACCATTCTCTTGATCTTTTACATGAGTAAATAGATTAGTTAGCGGGTCAAGGAATACAAATGATACTAATACAAATCCTATGAAACAAATTACTGCAACAGATAACAAGGCTGACTTGAATGCTTTCATAGTACGTTTTAAATTCTTATTACCTATATTTTGACTTACTACAGTAGATTGACCTTCTTCAAATACACCAGTAGTTGATGTAACTAGACCTGTTAAGTTATTAGATATACCTAAAGCTCCTGTAATTAGGCCATCTGTTGCTTCTCCGTAGAATCCACCACATAACGCGTTTACAATAGTCTTACCAATGTTCATTACAAACTTACCTAAGAAAATAGGAATAGATAGTTTAATAATAGGTTTAATATATAACATTTTAGGTTTCATATTAGGTATTGTAATTTGTAACATATTCTTACGTGAAAACATTACAAACATCGCAATACTAAATAATGATAATTGACCAATAATTGAAGCTATTTCTAGGAAATAAATAGTCTTAACTTCAAAACCATATATAAACAATACATTAAATAATAACTTAATCATTAACATCATTACATTAAGTAATAATAACTTCTTAGAATTACCCTTGATTTTTTCAAGTCCCATAAAGATATTATTAATTGCCGTAAATACCATTTCAACCATACATAAATCAAAATAAAGGATTACACCATTATCAATCTCAGGAGTTTGAGCTAAAGCTAGGATAGGATAAGCTAGTGGCATTAATAAGATAATTATTATTGCAGATAACATTAATGACATTAAAAATAAGTTAGCTGAACACTTCTTTGCGTTTTCTATATCTCCTGCACCATAGTAACGAGCTACAAGTACTGCTCCTCCACCCGCAAGACCAGCACCAAAGGCGTTTAGTGCGTTTTTAAGTTGAGAAATAACTGCTATATTAGATACAGCCTTACTTGAAATATTATTAGCCATTATTTGGTCTACTAAATTATATAGTGAATTAAAGAATGCATAGATTGCCAGTGGGATACAAATCATTAAAATGGTAGATAACATATTACCATTTAAGATTTGATATCTTCTCTTCTTTTCACTAGTTAGTGCTTTTTCAACCTTAGCTTCTTTAAACTCTAGAGTAGAAAAACTTTCTATAATATGTTTACAACATTGTATATTAATATTAATTTTTTCTAATTTATACTCTTCAAGTTTATCTAATTCATTCTTACTTTCTAACTTAGTCTTTTTATTTTCTAGTTTAGTAAGTTTCTTACTATATTTTTCTAATTCTTTCTCTTTTGTTGTTTGAAACACAATATCACTTCCATTTACATTTAGATTATATTACAAAGTAAGTACTTACAAACGGAAAAATTTACACAAAAAAGCCTCGATTTAACGAGGCTTGAATTTTAAAAATTATGAGATTTATATTTTTCATCAATTTTATGATTTTCAATTCTAAAATCAACACTTTTTCTTAAATAATGTAAGAATTCATCATCCTTAGACATTGTCTTACCGTCTACATCAGATAATTTTGCAACAGGATGTCCATTAATAAATTGAAGTTTTAACACAATGTTTAAAGCTCTTACACATGTATCATTTGTAACAAATGTACCAATACCAAATGATACCTTACATTTATCTTTAAAGTAGTCATATAATTCTTGAGCCTTATCAAAGTTTAGTGAATCACTAAATAATAGTGTTTTACTATGAGGATCAATACCAAGTGATTTATAGTGTTCAATAATCTTATTACCCCAAACATAAGGATCTCCTGAGTCATGACGTACACCAGTGTAACATGACGCATTTAAGTAATCAAAGTCTAGTAAGAATACATCAGTTCCAATTGTATCAGTTAGCGCTGTACCATTATCTCCACGATATTCATTAAACCAATCCTTCATCGCGTAATAATTAGTATAAGCTAGAGGAATCTTAGGGAATCCTTGATACATTTGAACAAATTCATGTGCATATGTACCAATAGGTTTAATATTATATTTATATGCAAAATATACATTAGAAGTACCAATTAAATTAGAAGGTATTTCTTGTGACAGTTTACCAATAAGTTCATCTTGCCACTCACGAGATAAACGACGTCTTGCGCCAAACTCCGCAAACTTAAAGTTATATTTACCGCTCTTAAAATCATTAATCTTTTGATCTAATTTAACTCTTGCTGATTCAAGTAGGGTATCATAGTCATAATTTAGACGGAAATATACTTCACTAATTATTTCAAGTAAATATATTTCAAATTGCATAGCTGAAAAACAAGGTCCATCAACTATAACTTCAAGTTCTCCTTCTTCATTTAGATAACAACTTACATAATCTCTAATAGGATGCCATAAACGTAAGAACTCTACATAGTCTCTTTTAATAAATCTAATAGATTTTAAATAATCTAATTCATCATTAGTAAATCTTAAACTACATAAATGATCAATTTGGGCATTTATTTCATCTACCATCTCACTAGTAAACTTAACATCTTGTGTTCTATTTTTAAAATAATACTTACCACAAGCTTCAGTATACTTATGGAATATTACTTGATTCATATTAAATTTATATAAATCAGTATCAAGTAGTGATACTACAATTGGTTTTAATTTCATATATTAATCCTCGATTTTTTCAAACAATTTTGCAGGTCTAAATTGACCTAATGATTTAAACTCTTCAGTCTCTTTAACAAGTACCTTAACATCACGTCTAAAGTTTGGTGTTAAAAGTTTCTTAAAGGATAAGTTTTCAACTACATTTTGGAATTCAAATAAAGTAAACTTATCATTTAAGCAATTAAAAGCTAATTTATAATTATCTTTAATCTTATTAGATAATTTAATTAAGTTATCTAAAATAATAAGTATATGATCAAATGCTAAATCTGATTTTAGACATTTAAACTTATTACTAGATTTTTGTAATATGTTTTTAAATTCAAATTCATCATTTACTAAATTCAAATAATACATATCATTATCTATTTTTAAATCAATATCAAACCATTTAGTTTCCCATTTATCTTTTCTAAGACTTACCTCATCAAGTCTAACTAGACTTAAGAACGAATTAGAAATAATCCAACCTCTAGGGTCTCTGTCACGGGCTCCATATACTCCTGAAATCTCTGTATTAGAAGCTTTCACATTAGTCTCTTCAAATAATAGTCTTTGTGCAGTTTCTTCTACATCTTCATACGGGACACAAAATCCACCAGGTAAGGCATATTTTCCTTTAAAAGGAGAATGATCTCTCTTAACTAAAAGAATTTGAAGCCTACCATTAGTAAGTGATTTCCCCACACATCTAGGACTAGAAACGGTCAGTACAACTAAGTCAGTTGTAAGAGATGGTCTATTAAATTTATCTATTGAATATTTATTTAAATAATTACTATCTTCTTCAGTTAAATTATATTCCATAAAGCCCTCTTATTATCAAAATGATAATTACACATATATGATATTATCAAATTGATAATATGTCAAGATAAAAATAAAAACCATTCAATGAAGAATGGTTCATAATTTACAATAGTGGCGCGACGTAGAAGATTCGAACTTCTGGCCGCTCGCTTAGAAGGCGAGTGCTCTATCCAGCTGAGCTAACGTCGCATAACATTGCCTAATCATTATATAACAATTGAGAGGCAATGTAAAGAGTAAATTTAAAATAATTAGCCTACTTTTTTATAAAATTGTCTTTTTGTCTTTCTTCTTCAATATTATCAACTGATAAAACTTGAGTAGGAGTAGCTAAATCTCTTTTTAAATTATCTTCTAATGTATTACTTGATATTGATAAATTCTCTCTAAAGAAATCTTTAAAATGTTCTTTATTACTCTCCATTACAGATTTAATTAGACTATTAGAATTAATATAAACATCTAGATCATTTAATTGTAAACTGTCAGATGAAATATCCTTATCAATATAATTAAAATATTCTTCTTTTTCTTTTATATTATTTAATATGCGAGAGTTTACTACTAGATCTTTCATTTCTTTTAATGCTTTCTTAAGTATAATTTTATTAGAACTTAAGAAATTAGTCTTCTTATAAAGTTTAGATACATTCTTATATATAAGTGCGTCTTCATATAAATATTTATTTCTTATATTTGTATCCCTTATGTCTAGATTTGAATTGAACTCTTTTAACTCACCTGCTAAAAAGTTTTTTAAGTTATCTTTATCAATTGTAATATTAGATAAATAACGATTAATATTAATATCATCTTCAAATATCTTATTTCTAATTTCGGTCTGGCTAAATTCATAATTTGAATCAACTCCCATAACTGAATCAATTTGATTGAATGCTAGAGTTAAGTTAAGAGC
>CAVAIM010000089.1:0-3615 GCA_963588755.1 bacterium
GTATTACGTATTATGTGTGATATTTTAACTGTACGTATTAAAGATAAACTTAGTTATAATGTTAAATATGAATTAAGAAATAAATTATTTGAAACAATATTAAATAATAATACTAATTATTCTAATAGTGCTCTAACTCAATTAGGTCTTGAAGGTATAGAACAGCTAGATATGTATTATTCTGATTATATTCCTCAATTTTTCTATGCGGTAACTAGTCCATTTATTTTATTTGCGCTAAATGCCCCATTTAACATTTGGCCAAGTCTTACATTATTAATATTTGTACCATTTATTCCTATCTCTATTATTTTAGTATCAAAGTATGCGAAAAAAGTGTTCGCAAAATATTGGGATAAGTATTTATCTATGGGTCAAACATTCTTAGATTTGTCTAGTGGATTAAAGGATTTAAAGATATTTAGATCAGATTTAGCTAAACATAAAGAAATGAATGCAGAAGCTGAAGAGTTTAGACAAATTACTATGAAGGTACTTATTATGCAACTAGCTAGTACTACTATTATGGATTTAGTTGCGTATGGTGGTGCTGCAGTTGGTATTGCGGTGGCGGTTGCATCTAGAGATTGTTATTCTAGCTATACTGGATTAATATTCTTAATCCTATCTGCAATTGAATTCTTCCTTCCTATGCGTAGATTTGGTTCAGCCTTCCATATCGGAATGAATGGTGCTACTGCTGGTAAAAAGATTTTAGCTATAATTGATTCTAAAGAAGAAGTATTTGGAAGTCGCAATGTAGAAAGTACTGATATAACTATTAAGAACTTAACATATTCATACGATAATAAACGTAATGTATTAAATGATATAAACATGAACTTTAATTCAACTGGTCTATATTCTATTGTGGGTAAGAGTGGTTGTGGAAAATCTACTATAGTAAAACTACTTAAAGGAGATATTAAGTCAAGCATTGGTGGAATATATGTTGGTGGAATAAATCTATATGATTTATCAAGAACGTCATTCTATTCACATCTATCAGTTATATCTTATAACTCATATATCTTAAGTATGTCTTTAAGAGATAACTTTAAGATATATAAAGAAGGTATTACAGACGAAGAGTGTTATGAATATTTAAAAGAAGTAAACCTTGATTTATTTGTTAAACATGAAGGTGGACTTGATTTAGTATTAAATGAAGAATCTAATAATATATCAGGTGGAGAGCGTCAAAGACTTGCGCTTGCATTAAGCCTAGCTAGTAACAAGGATATCTATATCTTTGATGAGGCTACATCAAGTATTGATATTGATTCTGAGAAGATTATTATTAAGAAGATTAAAGAATTATCTAAGGATAAGCTTGTAATTCTTATCTCTCATAGACTTGAAAATGTTGTTTCATCAGATATGATTTATTATTTAGAAGATGGTGTTTTAAAAGAAAGTGGTACACACCTAGACCTTATAAATAATAATCAAGGTTATAAGGTGTTATATGAAACTCAGAAGAGTGAAGAAAATAAATACAAGGAGGTAGTAGATTATGAATAAGAGAAGAAACGCTCTGGCTATAATGTTTAGACTCTTTAAAATGATTGGATCTTTTACCTTTGTATTATTTCTTGCGGTAATTAATGGTACTATAGGTAACCTACTTGGTACATCAGTATTAGTATTTGGTAGTTTATCGCTAGCTAAATTGATTGAGCCTACAATTGTTTCATGGAACTTAAATGTACTTGTTACATTATGTATTGTATCAGGAGTACTTAAAGGATTACTTAAGTATTTAGAACAATATTCAAATCACTTTATTGCGTTTAAGATTCTCGCAATACTTCGTGATAAGATATTTGCGCGCCTTAGAGAACTTGCGCCAGCTAACCTCTTAACTAAAAAGAAAGGTTCAATAGTGGCACTTGTTACAAGTGATATTGAAACACTTGAAGTATTCTATGCACATACTATATCACCAATCATTATAGCCTTCTTAACATCTTTAATTAGTTTTATATTTGTAGGACAAATTTCTAACTATTATCTAGCTTTAATTCTTATACTAGGTTATTTAGTAGTTGGTGTTCTAATTCCTTGTATCTCATCTAAAGTCTACTCTAAAAAGGGTATGGAATATAGAAAAGAGTTCTCTAACCTTTCAGCTAGTTACTTAGATTATGTTAAAGGTAAAGATGAAATAACTTTAAATAATAAAGATGAACATTTTAAAGATTTAATAGATAGTAAATCAAAGAATTTACTAGAAGTTAATAGAACTATTAAAAATAGATCAAGTATATTACTTGCAGTAACTAATCTTGCGATTAGCTTAACTATTGTAATTAGCTTACTTGTAGGACTTGTTTATGTTAAAAATGAATCTATTAGTATAGCAGCTTTACTTGTAGTAGTAGTATCAATGACTGCAAGCTTTGGCCCTGTATTAAGTCTTGCAGTACTTCCTCAAAACCTAACTCAAACTCTTGCATCAGGTAATAGATTAATTGACTTAATGGAAGAAGAGGCTATGTGTGAAGACTTAGTAAATGGTAAAGATTTCTCATTTGATAAGTTATCAGTTACTCATTTAAAGTTTAAATATGAAAATGAAGAAATTATTAAAGATGTATCATTTAATATTAGTAGGGGTGAGATTGTAGGACTATGTGGTGAATCAGGTTCAGGTAAATCTACTATTTTAAATCTATTACTTCACTTCTTTAAAGTAGAAGATAATATGATTAAATATAATGATATTGATATTAACCATATTAATACTAATTCAGTAAGAGAAAATGTAACAATGGTTAGTCAAAATACTTACCTATTTAAAGATACTATTCTAAATAACTTACGTGTTGCAAAACTAGACGCAACTCTAGATGAAGTTAAAGAAGCTTGTCGTAAGGCTTCAGTTGATAAGTTTATTGAGTCTCTTCCTGATGGATACGACACAATGATTTCTAATGAAAGTGAAAATATATCAGCAGGTGAAAAACAACGTTTAGGTTTGGCTCGTGCATTTTTGTCTAACGCTAGTTTAATTTTGCTTGATGAACCTACAAGTAATGTAGATAGCTTAAATGAAGGTATAATATTAAAAAGTTTAAAAGAAGAATCTAAGCAACATGCAATAATACTTGTTTCTCATAGATTGTCAAGTTTATCTATTTGTGATAAAATAATTAAGTTAGATAATGGCAAGATTGCCGATTAGGGGCTTTAATTATGTTAAATCATATTATACTTTTTAATTATTCGCATAATGTAAAAGATAATAATGAAGAATCAGAGGCTTTTGAGTTATTGAAGGCCTCTGTTTTAACATTATTAGATATAAGTTATGTAATTGACGCAAAGATCTATTTAAATGAGGCTAATTCTAGTGATTTAGTATTTTATGTTAAAATAGAAGATAAAGAGGCACTTAAACTATACCTTTTAGACCCCATTCATATAGCTCACGCAAATAGAGTTAATCACTTAGTAGAAAGAATAGAAGTTATAGATTTCAAAGATTAATAATTATTTAGAGAAGGATGTGATATTTTGTATATATATTTAATTGTATTTATTGTACTTGCAATACTGTTATCATTTTCAAAAGAATATTATACAAAATATCTTTTATCTAAAGATAATTTC
>CAVAIM010000089.1:3625-4810 GCA_963588755.1 bacterium
TTCTAATCTAGAAAACTTAAAAACTAAAGATGATTATCAAACTAAGTATATAATATTTATTACATTATCTATTGTTTTCTTAGGTCTATTCTCAGGACTTAGATCGTTTGATGTAGGTACTGATTTAAACTATACCTATATACCAGGATTCTATAAGATTTTAAATGGTAGTACAAATGAATACAGTGAAAGAGGCTTTGTCTTTTTTATTCAAATACTTCAAGTATTTTCTGATAATGCGCGCATACTAGTACTTGCGACAAGTTTCATATTTAGCTTTTGTCTTTGCCGTATTGCGGTGAAGAAGTCAGCTAACTTATATGTATGTTTACTTACAGTGTTGCTTTCTACATTCTATTTTACATCTCTAAATAATGTAAGACAGGCAATCGCAATGATTATCCTAATAGAAGGATTTAATTATTTAATTGATAAGAAATTATTAAATTATTTAATAGTAGTATTGATTGCGTTTATATTCCATAAGAGTGCATTAATAATGATACCTATTTATTTTATAGTCAACTCTAAGTTTATTAATAAACATTACTTAACTCTAATGATTCTTGCGGTTGTTGCACTACCATTTGTTTCTAAATTCCTAATATATTTAATTAGTTATACTAAATATGCTTATTACTTTAATAGTGAATTTAATAATGGTGACAGTAATACCTTAAATATTATCATTAACGCTTTATGGCTTTTAATTAGCTTTCTATTATTATATAATGAGAAGAATTACAATAAAGAAGGATATGCATTACTTGTTATTCAGTCATTCGCATTCCTATTCTCATACCTATCTTTATTTATAAAGGTATCAGAAATGATGTCACGACTTGCGAATTACTTCATATTCCATCAAATATTGTTAATACCATATTTGTTTGAAAGAGAAAAAGAAAGATTAGGTAAAACAACTATCGCACTTACTTATACAATTACATATGGATTTTATATGATATATTTCATTGTAATTAATGGATATCATCAAGTATTACCATTCTATTTTTAAAGGAGAATTATATGGAACAAAATAAAATATATATAACGGATTATATTAAATTAATATTTTCAAGAAAATTATTATTTTCACTTATCACAATAATTGGTACAGTTGTATTATTCTTGATTTTATATTTTGGTGTTAGTAAACCAAGAACTAGATACAATGTAACATTC
>CAVAIM010000090.1:0-4806 GCA_963588755.1 bacterium
ATTCTTCTTAGTTTTTAATTCTTTGATTTCTCTAAATTCAATTAGAACATTAATACTTGTATTTAAATTCTTTGTTGAGATTAGAGTTGTTTTATACTTTTTCATTAATAGATTTATATCTTTAAAATTATCATATTTAATATTAAATCCTAAAGCCTCAGTCTCATACGCTTTCAAAGTATCGTTATCATATTCTTCAACACTTTTATCAATGACATCATTTAAATACATCTCATATGTGCCTTTTCCATTAGTTAAGAAATCAACACATTGTTTCTTTGATTTAGCTAATGAATCAAAACAACAAGCATAAATTAACTCTTTTGTAATGTTATCACTTGTCTTTACTCTTGAAACAAAATCATTAAAGCTCTTAAAATCACCATTTGCATTTCTTTCATCAATTATTGCATTAGTAAGTTGATTACCAACACCTTTAATTGTTTGGAATGGTAAGATTAAGCCATTTCTATATTTAATAAATCTATTAGTTGAAATGTTAATATTAGGATTATAAACAACTACATTATTATTTTTTGCATAATTAATATATTTAATGATTTCACTTTGATTTCCAACAACAGTATTTAATAATTCTTCAATAAATACAACAAAATAATTAGCTTTTAAATAAGCCATTTGATAACTTAGTAATGCATATCCTACTGCATGTGATTTATTAAATCCATATTCTGCAAACTTTGCAATATCATTGTATAGCTTTGTCGCAACCTCTTCAGTATATCCATTATTTACACATGAATCGATAAAAGGTTGTCTTTGTTCTAGAATACTCTTTTCATCTTTCTTAGAAACAGCTCTTCTTAGTAAATCAGCTTCTGCTAAACTCATTCCCGCAAAAGAACTTGCAATTTGCATAATTTGTTCCTGGTAAACTATAATACCATATGTAGATTTTAAGATTGGCTCTAAATCTTTATGAATATAGTCAAAATGTTTACCATTTTTTCTTTCAATATAAGTGTCGATTTGATCCATAGGACCTGGTCTATATAATGCAAGTACAGCAACTAAATCATTAAAATGAGTAGGTTTAAGCTTCTTTAACACATTACGCATTCCACTTGATTCAAGTTGGAATACAGCCATAGTGTCCCCCTTACGCAAAAGCTTAAAAGTAGCTTCGTCATTAAGTGGAATATATTGAATATTTATATTATTTAATGTACCAATTTCTTTACAACAATTATCAATAATTTGTAAGTTCTTAATACCTAAGAAGTCCATTTTTAATAGACCTATGTCAGCTAAATCATGACTATCCCACTCAGATTGTAACAAAGAACTTGTACCTATTTGAAGTGGAATTAATTCATCTAAATCTTCACTTGAAATAATAATACCAGCTGCATGTGTAGAAATATGTCTTGGCAAGTTTTCTATCTTTTTAGCTACATATAAAAGAGTACGGATGTCAGCTTTATCACTATATTTTTCAATTAATGCATTATAATCCTTAGTTTGACTTGCCTCAGATATTATAATATTTAATTTACTAGATTCAATATTTAAAGCTTTACCTAAATCTCTAAGAGAACTCTTAATTTGGAATGTATCAAAAGCTGAAATATTACATACTCTATTACTTCCGTATTTTTCATAAACATAATTTATGACAAAAGCTCTCTTATCATCAGGGAAATCCATATCAATGTCGGGCATTGATACACGGCTAGGATTTAAGAAACGTTCAAATAATAAGTCATATTTTAGAGGGTCTACATTAGTAATACCTAGACTATAAGCTACTAAAGATCCACAAGCAGAACCTCTACCTGGTCCGACCATCACGTTATTCTTTTTCGCAAACTTAACATAATCCCATACAATTAAGAAATAATCATCATATCCCATTTTAGATATAATTTCTAATTCGTAATTAAGTCTATTAATATATTCTGTCTCTTCTTTAGATCGGCTAATAGATAATCTTCTTTTAAGACCTTTCTCACATAAATTTCTTAAATAAGTTTCGCTATCTAAACCTAAATTATTCTCAAAATGAGGAAGGGATTTCTTAACCTTTATCTCAAAAGGCTCAATACTATCTACAAATTCATTAACATAATTATCTAAATCAAAGTTAGAAAATTCAAAGTGTAATTCATCAATTGTAGGAATATAATAATTACCTCTAATATATTCTTTTTGACCTATCTTAGATAGCGACTCATAAACAATATAATCCGCCTTTTCTTTATATAAAGTTTGATGAAGAGGTAATACTTTAATATTGCTCTTTAAACATACATTATACAAATCATATGCATAATTTATATTATTTTGTTCTTGAGTTGATATACCAACATAAAAATCTTCTAAATTAGCTCTATATTCATTATAGATATTTAAGAATAAATCAGAACTTTTAATGAAATTATAAAGTAGTTCAGATGAATTAAAAGTAGTGACAAATATTACATCTTTTAAAGATTTTAACTCATCTAAAGTAAATATTTTATTATTAATTTTAATATCATTATTTAATTTTAATAATTCTTTATATCCATTTAAGTTTTTCGCATATACTAATAACTTAGATTTAAAATCATGATTAATAATAGTTATCTCAAGACCTACAATAGGTTTTATATTATTTTTCTTACATAAGTCAATAAACTTATAGGTTGCGTACATACTAGAATCAGATAATGCAACTGTCTTATATCCGTATTCTTTCAAAGTTTTAACTAGTTCTTCTAAATGAATTGAATTAGATAAAAAATTATATTCACTTTGTGCATAAATAAGCGTGTTCACATTATCACATCCTTATTTATATTATATCAAATTTTATACTATTCTCCTAACTTTTTTCTCTTTTTATTAATGAATGTAACTAACCACACAAAAAGACCTACAATCGCAAGAGCTAGAATAAGTTTATATTTATAAATAAACTTATAAATATTATTTAAAGTATTACCTAATCCTTGTTCATCTTTAGATTCAATAGTTACAAAACACTTCTTAATAGTTTCATTTCCTGCATAATCCATTACTTCAATAATAATCTCATATACACCAGCCTCATCTCTATTTAATACCTTTTCATCAAGTTTATAATTAGTCGAAACATTAGGATCATATTCACTTGATACATGAATATAATCAGTTAAATCAAATGATTCTCCTTGTACAAATGTGAGTTTATCCTCATCTACAATAATAACTGGTGCTACCTCATATCTTATATCAATAATAAGCTCACGTTTAGTGTAATTACCTGATGAGTCTTTCAATACATAATAAACACTATTTTGTCCTATATTATAAGTAAAATCAGATTTATCTATACTTACATCTTGTTCAGAGAGATTGCTCGCATTGTCATATATCTTACTAATATAAGAATAGAAATCAATAGAGTCTACATTATCTTTTAATACTGTATCATGATATGTTGAAAGTTCTAATACTGGTGCAGTTAAATCAACAACAGTTACTACTTTAGTTATAGTTTTGGTTACTTGTGCACTATTATTAACTGTAATCTCGATTGTTTGCGTTCCCAATCTATCTATCTCAAGACCTGACACCTTGATAGTACCAGAAATATCACCATCATAGTCATCGGATGCATTAATACAAGTTTTTAAGAACTCTAAATAATTTAAATCGTTATATTCAATCTCAATATGACTTGCAACTGTAATATCAATCTTATTACTTCTTCTAATTACATATGTATATTCTTTTTTTGCAAAATTACCATTTATATCACTACAAGAAACAGTTAATTGATGTTTACCTTCTAGTTGTATATCATTTTGATCATAATCAATAACAACCGTTTTTTCATCAATACTCGCATTATCAGTAATTGAAAAATATTTAGAAAAATCAATTTCATCCCCATAATCAAACACTAAATCTCTTAGACATTTAATAGTAGGAGCTTCATAATCTTTTATATGTAATTTAATAGTTTGTCTATCATAGTTAGTGTATCCACTAACTGTTGCGATTAAGGTTACATCTTTTTCAGCTACTTTAGATGTATCGATACTCAAGGATCCATAGTAAAAACTATCAAGCTTAACTGTAACCTTAGAATTAGTCATTTGACCATTATAATAAAATCTAACCTCAAACGTATCAAGATATGATTCAAAACTTGCATTTAGCGGTATAGTTAATTCAAGCGTATTCCATACAAATCCATTACCTGAATACGCATAAGTTTGATTATTAATACATAATATAAATAAACAAAATAAAGATGATAATAATAAAAATAATTTCTTCATATTAATCCTCAAAATAACTAGATAATTCATTGAAATGATTAATTAAATTACATTCAAGTTCAAAAAATCTCTTATATCTAGTAGACTCAATATAATTATCTTTAAGAAGTGTTGTAAAGATTACTGAATATAAATAGTTATACTTATTAAATGCATAAGGTATACATTTTTCTAGTAAATGGGCAATTGCTTTATCATGATTAGTTAACGATAGATATAAATATTCAAGTAACAATGATTCTTCTGCACATTCATAATATAATTCGTTAGTAGTATATCTTTCTACATAACTATCTTTATTAGTTAAATAAATATATACAAACTTATAAACTTGAGTATTAGGTTTTTTGCTAATCATATTCTTAATTAGATTTTCAAATCTAACTCTATAAGTAATCTTATCATTAAAGAAACTTTCGATATGAATAATAAACTTTCTTCTTAATTTGTATCTTTCTTCAAGTGCTTTAATTTCAATTAATTTATTAAAAATTGAATAATAAATGGGAAATAAACAAAAAAGTGGAGATCCAAA
>CAVAIM010000091.1:0-4797 GCA_963588755.1 bacterium
CTTTAAAATAGGCTAAATCACTAAGTAATAATTTACCTTCAAGTATTTTAATTACTTCATTAGCTTCTTCGCGAGTAGCACCTTTATTTACTAAATTAGTATATACTTTAAACTTAGATTTTAAGCTCTTACTAATATAGGTTAACGCTTTAGAATAATAGTCATAAACTACTGCTTTTTCTAAGAGTTCAGCATATGTTACATCATCAATTGTCATATCTGAGCGTAACATATACGCAACAATTAACTCTTCGTTACATGAAAGAGTTGTATCATTTGAAAAATAAATATTATATCTTGTTTTATTTAGAGCTTTTATATGTGTAATTTTCATATTCACCAACTATTTCCTTTGTTTCCGCAAAGAATGTAAATGCATCAGGATCTAATTCTTTTATTTTATCCTTTAATATATAACATTGAGTTTTTTCTAGTGTACATACAATCATCTTTTTGTCGTGATCTGTATATCCACCTTTCGCATCTACTATTGTTAAACCTCTATCGAATGTATCAAAGATATAATTCTTAATTACATCAGGGTTATCACAAATAATAAATGCAGTACGACGTTTTCTAGCATTTAGTGCTATATAGTCACAAATGACACCAGTCATTATTACTACAAGAGAACCATAGATAATCATTTCGATATTATAAACATGTATATCTAGATCTTGGTTTAAATTAGTAATAAAGAATCCACTAATTAACACGATAAACCAATCAGTTAAGTACATTGATTTTGAATATGGAATGTGAAGGCGTGTTTGTAAAATCTTTTGGATGATATCCATACCACCAGTTGAAGCATTTACTCTTAAGCATAATGCAATACCGATTGCAGTAATTAATCCACCCGCAACCATAGTAACAAAATACCAATTAGTTTGAGGTACTACTTGTAAGAAATATTTAGGATCACATCCAAGTTTTTGAAACATTAGGTTAAATGTAGGGTCTAAGATACACGCAAGTATTGTGTGTACAAAGAATTCTTTGCCTACCATTACTAAGGCACATACCGCAAGTATGGCTTGAATAGTATAAAAGAACATCCAATCTTGATATCCATCAATTTTACCTAGTGGTGTTTCTTTAATTATAATCGCAAGTCCTGATACTCCACCTGAACATAGTTTAGATGGAGAAAAGAAAAAGTAATAAGCAAATGACATCATAAAGACACCAATTATAATGATTAAAATATTTTTAAAAGTTTTCATATGCTTATTCATTATTTCGTCCTGCCTTATAATTTAGATATGCATTAATAAATAGATCAATTTCACCATCCATAACACCATAAACATCACTTGTTTCGGCACCTGTTCTATGGTCTTTTACCATAGTGTATGGTGTAAATACATATGAACGTATTTGTGAACCAAATCCATTTAATAATTGTTCACCCTTAATTTCTTTTAAGTTTTGTTCAGCTTTTAAAAGTTCAATTTCTAGTAATTTAGACTTTAAAACTTTCATAGCTTCATCTTTATTCTTTAATTGTGATCTTTCATTTTGACAAGTTACAACAATATTTAGTGGTAAATATGTTAATCTTACAGCTGAATATGTTGTGTTAACTCCTTGTCCACCATGACCAGATGATAGATATGTATCAACACGTAAATCTTCATCTTTAATCACGATATCTAAATCATTTTTAATAATAGGAGCTATATCAACTGAGGCAAATGATGTATGTCTACGGGCATTTGAATCAAATGGAGATATACGAACTAAACGATGAACTCCTCTTTCAGCTTGTAATAGACCGTACGCAAACTTACCCTTAATTTCAACAGATAAACTCTTAATTCCAGCTTCACCTGGTTCAAGGTTTAGAATCTTCATTTTGAAATTATGTTTCTTACAATATCCTTGATACATTCTAAATAACATATCAGCCCAGTCCATAGATTCAGTTCCACCAGCACCTGGGTGAATATCTAAATATACATCGTAATCATCATATTTAGAGTTTAGTAAGATTACAGTTTCAAACTCTTTAATTTGACTATCTAATTCAAGAATTTCTCTAGATACTTCTTCTAACGTTTCAGTGTCATCTGATAATTCTAGTAAATCATTTAGACTATCTAGTGAGGACTTTAATGATTTATAAGTATTTAATTTTTCTTTTAGTTTATTTAATGTACCAATTGTTTCTTGAGCAGCTTTTGCATCAAGCCAAAAATCTTCTTTAGCACATTCTTTAGATAACTCTTCGACCTCAGTTTCAAGCTTTTCAACATTTAAAGCTTTGGCTAGTCCTGAAATTTTGTCAGAAAATTCAGCTAAATATTTGTTAATCTCATATTTTTCCATTTACCTCATCTCCCGTTCTTTAATATTTTATAAAACCTACATTTGTTCTTAGAATTAATTATTAATTAAAATAAATAATTTTAGAAAAAATTTAGTCTATACATACAAAAAAGCTCTTACGAGCTTTCTTGCAATATATTATCTTCTACCGTGGCAATACTTAAATTTCTTACCAGATCCACAAGGACATAAATCATTAGCGCCAACACTCTTGAATTGGTTAACTGCACTTTGATGGAATGAATCTTGATGTGAATCATTAGTAACAGTTCCTTGAAGTCTGTTTTCAGCCTCTTGATTAGTTCTAATTTGAGAACGAATTAAGAACTTAAGAACATCTTTGTTTACTGCATCAAGCATTTCGTTATATAGTTTTAAACCTTCTTTTTGATACATTTGAAGTGGGTTGTTTTGACCATAACCTTGTAAAGAAACAGATTGTCTTAATTCATCCATCTTATCAATATGGTCAGTCCAATGGTCATCAAGTACTCTTAATACGATAACTTTTAAGAATTCTTGATATACTTCATTAGGGAACATGTTCTTCTTTTGATCTAATAATTTATTTGCAACTTCAGTTAAGTAGTTAATAATTTGAACTTCATCATAAGTTTGGATTACACCAAAATCACAAGAACCTTGTCCGAAGTATACTAAGTTGAAATCTTTAGTAATAGCTTCATCATCGATATCAAACTTATTATGACCTACTTCTTCCATGTGTGAATAACAAATAGATTCAACAGCCTTCTTCATCATTGAACGAGCAATTTCTTCAATTGATTCATCACGAATGATATGCATTCTTTGATCATAGAATGATTCACGTTGGAAACGAATAACGTCGTCATACTTTAATACGTTTTTACGAGAATCATAGTTAGCACCTTCAATTCTTTGTTGAGCATTAGTAACTAACTTTGTAAACATCTTAGATTCTAGAGGAATTGATAGGTCTCCACCATTTGTTAAATGGATTGCATAATCAAGTCTCTTCTTGAATGTGTCTCCACCGAAACGAATCATAAGTTGGTCTTCGCTTGATGTATAGAATCTTGTATAACCTGGGTCACCTTGTCTACCAGAACGACCTCTTAACTGATTGTCAATACGTCTTGATTCATGACGTTCAGTACCAAATACACAAAGTCCACCAACTTCTTTTACACCTTCACCAAGTTTAATGTCAGTACCACGACCAGCCATGTTTGTCGCAATAGTAACGGCATTTAATTGACCAGCTTTTGCAACAATTTCAGCTTCACGTTCATTGTTTTTAGCGTTTAATACTTCGTGTTGAATACCACAAGCAGTTAATTTTTGGCTTAATAATTCACTTGTTTCAACTGCAACAGTACCAATTAAGATTGGTTGACCTTTAGCGTGACGAGTCTTAACTTCTTCAATTAAAGCTTGATATTTAGCTTCAGCTGAACCGAATAAAAGGTCAGTATCATCTTTACGAATAACAGGTTTGTTAGTAGGAATTTCTACAACATACATGTTATAAATATCTCTAAATTCTTCTTCCTCAGTCTTAGCTGTACCAGTCATACCTGATAATTTCTTATACATTCTGAAAAAGTTTTGGTAAGTAATAGTCGCAACAGTAACAGTTTCTTGTTTAACTTCTACACCTTCCTTAGCTTCGATAGCTTGGTGTAAACCATCACTATATTGTCTTCCCTTTAGAATACGACCTGTAAATTGGTCAACGATTAAAACTTCACCATCAGAAACAACATATTCAACACCATTTGTGAAAATTAAGTTAGCCTTCATCGCATTGTTAATTCTATGAACTAAAGAAACATTTTCAGTGTCATATAGATTTTCAAGTCTGAACATCTTTTCAGCTTTTACAACACCTGATTCAAGTAATTGAACAGTCTTTGATTCTACATCAACTTCATAATCTTCTTCAGTTAATGACTTAACAAATTCATCAGCCGCTTGATAACTAGCCTTAGAATTCTTGGCTCTACCTGAAATAATAAGTGGAGTTCTAGCTTCGTCAATTAAGATTGAGTCAGTTTCGTCAATGATTGCATAATTTAGACCACGTAGGTTAACAAGATTATCTTCTCTTGTAGCCATGTTATCTCTTAAGTAATCAAAACCAAGTTCAGAGTTAGTAGAGTACATTACGTCGCAATTATAAGCTTCTCTTTTTTGTTCTTGAGATAATTCTCTAATATTTAAACCTACAGTTAAACCTAGCCAACGCATTAAGTTACCTACGTCACCTGTAGCTTCTCTACCTGCAAGGTATTCGTTAACAGTAACGATGTGTACACCCTTACCAGATAAAGCGTTTAAGTAAGCTGGAAGAGATGCAGTAAGTGATTTACCTTCACCTGTTTTCATTTCAGCAATGTTACCACCATGAATTGCAATACCACCACAAACTTGAACGTAGAATGGTTTCATTCCAAGAAGACGCCATGCAGCTTCTCTTACAAC
>CAVAIM010000092.1:0-2106 GCA_963588755.1 bacterium
TTATTGTATTCATCTAAAGCCTTAGCTTCTTTCTTAGTAAGCTTTAAACCTTTAGCTTGTTTATCTTGAGCACGAGTAACAACGTTTGAAGCTCTTTCTCCAGCAGACTTAACATTGTTGAAAGCTCTAATAATTAAGAATAATACAAATGCAACAAGTAAGAAATTAATAATTGCAGAAATAAATGCACCCCAGTCAATGTAAATTGAATTAGTTAAGTCTAATACTTGTTCGCTAGATGAAGCGTCAGTAGTATAAACAGGAACTAATATAGTATACATTTTACTTAAGGCGTCTGCATTTCCACCGCAGCAGTAATAGATAATCATATTGATTAATGGTTTTAAGATACCATTTGATAATGCAGTTACGATTGCAGTAAATGCAGCACCAATAATAGTACCGACAGCCATATCCATTACATTTCCACGTGAAATGAATATCTTGAATTCAGCCCAAAATTTCTTCATACTTAATTTTCCTTTCTAAATATCAATAAAATTATACATTTTTAATTAATATTTGTAAATATTTTAAACAAAAGAAAAACCTCACTAAAGTGAGGCCTTAAATTTATAATTATTCTTCAATGATAGCTTCAACTGGGCAAACAGCTTGGCAAGCACCACAATCGATGCATTGGCTTGGATCGATTTCTGATTGGCTAGCACCTTCTGAAATAGCTCCTACTGGACATTCGTTGATGCATGCACCACATTGAATACAAGATTCAGTAACTTTTCTTGGCATAATATATACCCTCCTTGATTACTTACATTATATATTATGAATATTTATATTTCAAGAGTGAAAAATGCTTTAGGTAAAGGATTTTTTGCAAGTCTTAACTAACAATAGAAGTTAGAAAAAACTAACTTAAACACAATACTTTTGTTTACTTATTGAAAAAATTAAGAGATTCATATAAAATAAAGAAGTAGATTTAAAAAGGAGATTTTTATTATGTTACTTAATATAAATATGCCAGTTGGTTCACTTGTTGGTATTATTGTTGTTTGTGTATTAGCAGGTTTAATTATCGGATTCTTTGTTTCTCGTTTTGTATTTAAAAAAGAATTAAAGAAGAACCCACCTATCACAATCAACCAAATCAAGGCTATGTATGCAGCTAGCGGTAGAACTTTATCTGAAAAGCAAGCTAGACAAATTCAAAAGTCAATGGAAGAAGCAAAATAAAAAAATCTGAAGATTATTCTTCAGATCTTTTTTTTGCTTTCTTTTCTTCCATTTTAATCTTAATTTTAGCTTTTAGCTCAGTGCCTTCTCTTAAACGTTTAAAGTTTGATTTATGTCTAAAGATAATTACTCCACCAAGTACTGTATACATAATACAAGTTACAAGTTCAGGTTGACCAAATAAATAATCTAAACCAATACTTTCAGGATGTAATCCAATTGCATATTGAATCCAACAAACTAAGACTGCACAAACTGCAGCTGAACAAGAAGCAATTGATACATAGCCAACCACTAATACTACAATCCAGAATACTACTAAACAAGATAGAGCAGGGATTGGAGTTAAGGCTAGTAAGATACCTAGTGAAGGCGCTACTATTTTTCCACCTTTAAATTTAATATAAATAGGAAATAAATGACCTAAGGCAGCTGCTACACCATAGAATATAAGAGGAACATAATTATCATATAGTCTAGTATTAAATACATACTTAACTAAGATGATCATAATTCCACCTTTTAAAACCTCTAGAATAAATACAGGAATACCTACACCTAAACCAAAATTTCTTATAGTATTTGTTGAACCTATGTTTCCTGAACCTAATTTTCTTATATCTTGATGTTTAAATATAAGACCAAAAATTAATCCATTTGGAATTGCACCTATTAAATAGGAAAGAATTAAAAATAATATTGCATATAAAACGTTTGTACTAGTTTGAAATAAAACCATTCTAAGCACCCCATAATTCATAAATAAATTATACTAATATTTTTGTTATTCTTCAATTTATTTTCTAGAAATATTGTAATTTTTTCCGTTCTTTGTTTATTGTTTAATTTCTTTATTTTTTTTAAGGTAAATTATATGAATACAGACACTTTTAATTCTGCTTTTGATAA
>CAVAIM010000092.1:2116-4738 GCA_963588755.1 bacterium
ACCCAGTAAGAAAAAGACCTGGTATGTATATAGGTTCTACTGATTCAAGAGGTTTGCATTATTTAATATGGGAAATTGTAGATAATGCAATTGACGAAGCTCTAGCTGGTTATGGTAAAGAAATTAAGGTTGAAATTAATACTGATGGTTCTGTTACTGTATCTGACCAAGGTAGAGGTGTTCCTGTAGGTATTAATCATGAAACTGGTTTAAATTCTTTAGAAGTAATTTACTCTATTTTACATGCTGGTGGTAAATTCGGACAAGCTGGAGGATATAAGGTTTCAGGAGGTCTACATGGTGTAGGTGGTAAGGTTGTAAATGCTTTGTCTACTTATATGAAGGTTACTTCTTGTAGAGACGGAAAAATCTATGAAATAGAATTTAAAAATGGTGGTAAGAAGATTCATGATGTTGAGTGTTTAGGAGATACTAAAAAGACTGGTACTACTGTAACATTCAAACCAGATCCTACTATTTTCTCTACAGTAATTTTTAACTATGATACTATTAAAGAACGTTTAAAAGAAGGAGCTTATTTAATTAAAGGATTAAAGATGACTTTAATCGATCATAACTCTAATAAATCTGATTCTTTTGAATATGAAAATGGTATTAAACAATATGTATCAGACATGGCTAATGGTAAAGAACTAATGGCTGAACCTGCATATTTTGAAGGTGTACAAGGTCCTATTGGTGTTGAAGTTGCGATGTGCTATACAGCTGGATTTGATGAAACTTTAATTTCATTTGCAAATAACCTACGTACTCGTGATGGAGGATCACATGAAATTGGTTATAAGCTTGCAATCACTAAAGCTTTTAATGACTTTGGTAGAAAGTTTAATATAATTTCTGCTAAAGATGATAATCTTGATGGTAATGATATTCGTTGTGGTTTAATTGGTATTGTATCTGTAAGAGTAGAAGAATCAGTACTTGAATTTGAAGGACAAACTAAAGGTCGTTTAGGTACTCCTAGTGCTAAAACTGCAGTTAATGAAATTTTATATGAAGCCTTAATGAAGTATCTTGCGAATAACAAGTCACTAGCTGAGGCTGTAATTGAGAAGGCTTGTAAGAATGCAAAAGCTAGAGAAGCTGCACGTAAAGCTAGAAATCAAATTAGACTTGATAAGAAAGATAAACAAGAAATTAATTTATCTGCTAAACTTTCACCTGCTCAAGGAAAGAATAAAGAAATTAATGAATTATTCTTAGTAGAAGGTGATTCTGCCGGTGGTTCAGCTAAGAGTGGTAGAGATAGACTTTATCAAGCAATCTTACCTCTACGTGGTAAGGTATTAAATACTGAAAAAGCTAATGAAGATGCAGCACTAGCTAACCAAGAAATTGCGACTATGATTTACACTATTGGTGCTGATTATGGTGATAAATTTGATATTAAGAAATGTAATTATAAGAAAGTAATTATTATGACTGACGCCGATGACGACGGAGCTCATATTCAAATTCTTTTACTTACATTCTTCTTTAGATATATGCGTCCTTTAATTGAAGATGGTAGAGTATTTATTGCGGTACCTCCTCTATTTAAGGTATCAAATAAAGCAGGTAAAAATACATTTACTAAGTATGCATATACAACTGAAGAACTTCAAGACATAATGAAAAAATTAGATAAGAACAATGTATCTATTTCACGTTTCAAAGGACTTGGTGAAATGAGTGCTGAACAACTTTGGGAAACTACAATGAACCCTGAAACAAGAACTCTAATTCAAGTTACTTTAGAAGATTTTGCAGAAGCTGAAGATGAAATTAACCTATTCATGGGTGATGACGCTTCTAAGAGACGTACTTGGCTTGAAAACCATGTTCAATTCTCACTTGAAGATGAATATGAAATTGATAAAATTGATTTAACAGGAGAGGAGGCTTAAAAATATGGCAAAGAAGAGAAATGTTATTGATGAGTTAGATAAGTTTGCGAATGAAACATTCCAAACTGCAAAACTTGAAGACGTTGTCGGAGATCGTTTCGGTCGTTATTCTAAGGCTATTATTCAAGAGCGTGCTATTCCTGACGTTAGAGATGGTTTAAAACCAGTTCAAAGAAGAATTCTTTATGGTATGAGCCAACTTAAACTTTTATCAACTGGTCAATATAAGAAATGTGCTAGAGTTGTCGGAGACGTAATGGGTAAGTATCACCCACATGGTGATTCATCTATTTATGAAGCTTTAGTACATATGTCACAATCATGGAAGATGGGTGTACAACTTGTAGACTTACAAGGTAACAATGGTTCTATTGATGGTGATGGTCCAGCCGCAAGCCGTTATACTGAATGTAGATTAAGTAAGAATGCTGACTACATGTTACAAGATATTGAAAAGAAAACTGTAGAAATGATTGATAACTTCGACGGTGAAGAAAAAGAACCAATCGTTTTACCTGCAAGATTCCCTAATATCTTAGTTAATGGTGGTATGGGTATTTCATCTGGTTACGCAACATATATTCCAACTCACAATATGAAGGAAGTAGTTGACGCAACAATCTTTAAGATTGATCACCCTAATATGAATATTGATCAGCTTCTTGAAATAATGCCAGGACCTGATTTCCCTACTGGTGGTATTGCGATGGGAAAA
>CAVAIM010000093.1:0-4726 GCA_963588755.1 bacterium
TTTCTTATTAAGTTCTTCTAATACTTGATTATAATTTTTAATATTATCAATATTAATATAGTCACATACTGAATAAGAATGAGTATAAAACTCTGATAAAGCTTTAATCATTAGAGTATTGTATTCACTATCAAAATTAATAGGTGTTTCAAAATAGGAAGATAATTCTTTAAATCTATCAAATATGCTTATATCTCTATTAGAAATGATTTCTATAGTTTTATCTCGTTTAGTAATAAAGTCTTTTACATTAATTTTTGCATCTTCAATTTCATCAATATAAAACTTTAAATCTTGATATTCAAATTCTAGTTTTTCTAAAGATGACATTAAATATTCAACTACCCATTCACATGATAATGAAATGACACATGTCTTATCAGGAATCATACGAGGAGCTCTAGGATAATATCTACAAACCGATGGAATATTGTCTTCTCCCATTTCACATTGAAGACCACAATAACCATTAGCTAGTCTCAATTTACATTCACCATAATAATTCAAATCAATTTTAGCGTATCTCTCTTTAGTTGCATTATTAAATATAGATACACCATTTTTAATTTTCTCTTTTAATTCACTAGAACAATCTAGTGAGCTAATCTTGTCATAATCACTCATTGTAAGAGTTATATTCCAATTCTTACAACATGTGTTTTTACAATCCATTCCCTTACATTTAAACATCTTATAATACTTTGGCACATAAAATTTATCTTTAATCATTTTTCATACCTCAAAATATCAAAAGAATTATAATGCAAATTATGATGAATTATCAAGATTTATTTAAATTATTATGTTTATTCAACTTCGATTTCTTTTATATTTTTTTCGTTTCCCTTAATTAAATAAGTATCTTCACTTTTACAATATGGACATACTTTTCCAAATTTAACCGTTGAGTATGTTTTATGACAATTAGTACAATAAGTTTCGGCCTCAATTACTTGAACGTCTAGTATACAATCAGTCATAATTTCTTCTTTTTTTACTGCCCAATTCCAACAATCAATTAAATAGGAAGGTATCAAAGTTGATACCTCTCCTACTTCTAGTGTAACTTTATTAACATGTTTAACATTGTTTCTTACTGCAACTTTTTTAACTTGATCAATTATATGAAATACAATACCTAGTTCGTGCATTGTTTTCTAGCTCTTTTCTCTTCTTTTTTATATTGTTTATGCTTTTTAATTGATTCTTTTTCTTCTGGAGTGTGTTTTCCAAATTTAATCTTCATACCTCTCTTAATTGCATAAGGTAGGATATGTTTAAACTTATCTTCACTCTTAACCATTTTAGAAGCTTCAGGGTGATCTCTAACTAGAGTGATTGCGTCAAACATACATTTAGTTGTACAAACACCACAACCAATACACTTATTCTCATCAACTACTGAAGCACCACAAGATAAACATCTTTGAGTTTCAATTTTAACTTGTTCTTCAGTTAGAGTTAAATTATAGTCTCTAAATGATTTATGTTTATCAATTGATGAGTCAGTACTTGCATATTGTCTCTTTGCATTATCATAAGAAACAATAGATAAATCTTCTTTATCAAACATCTTAAAGTCACGTCTGTTTCTACCGACAGTAAGACTTGCACCTTTATGTACAAAACGATTTATTGATTCGGCAGCACATTTACCCATTTCTATTGCGTCAATCGCAAACTTAGGTCCTGTATATAAATCTCCACCAACAAAGATATCTTTAACACTTGTTTGATATGTTAGGCTATCCGCTATAGGATATACTCCGTTTAATTCTAAGGCCTCACCATCAATTAACTTATTCCATTCAACTGTTTGACCGATTGCAAATATAACATTACTTGCGTCAAGTTCTATTGTATCACGCTCATCATACATAGGGTTAAACTTACCACTATTATCAATAGTTGCAAGACATTTCTTTAAAACAATCTTTTTAACATTGTTAGCCTCATCAACTACAACCTTCATTGGTCCGTATTGATTTAAAATAGTAATTCCGTCATCTAGAGTTTCTTCTATTTCATCTAGACTTGCAGGCATATTCTCTCTATCTTCAAGACATACCATTGTAACCTTATTCGCATTAAATCTTACAGCAGTACGTGCTGCGTCAACCGCAACGTTTCCTCCACCGATTACAACAACGTCACCATTCATTTGACGTGATTCATTAAGAATTGAATTATGCAAGAAATCAATTGCAGTTTCTACGCCTTTAGCGTCAATTCCTTCAATATTAGGAAGTTTTCCACTTTGACAACCTATTGCAAAATAGAAAGCTTCATATCCTTCGTCCCTTAACTCTTCAATAGTAACATCTTTACCTACTTCAACATTATATTTAAATTCAACGCCAAGTTCTTTAATAATATCAATTTCCGCATCAATTACATCTTTTTCAAGTTTAAATGATGGAATACCATATCTTAACATACCACCTGGATGTTCATTCTTTTCAAATACTGTTGGTTTGTATCCTTTAAGTGCTAAATAATAAGCACAAGAAAGGCCTGCAGGACCAGCACCTATGATTGCAATCTTATTATCCCATTCTTTAAAACGGTTAGACGCAATAACCTTCTTAGGTACATATCTAGTTTCACTATGTAAATCTTTTTCTGCAATAAACTTCTTAACATCGTCTATCGCAACAGCTTCATCTATAGAACGTCTAGTACAAGCTTCTTCACAACGTTTATTACAAATCCTACCACAAATAGCTGGAAGTGGATTATCTTGTTTAATTAAAGCTAGGGCTTCTCTGTATTTTCCTTCATGAGCTAACTTTAAATAACCTTGAACACTTACGTGAGCAGGACAAGCTGTCTTACATGGAGCTGTACCTGTCTCATAACAATTTATTCTATTGTTATCACGATAATTCTCATCATACTTATCTCTTCCCCAAGGCATATTATCAGGTAATTCATGTTTAGGATATTTAACTTGGCTTCCATCCTTCTTACATAACTTTTGACCTAACTTTACTGCTCCGGCAGGGCAATATTCTACACATTTACCGCACGCAACACACTTAAGTGGATCAACTTTTGCAGTATAAGCTGAGCGAGATAAGTTTGGTGTATTAAATAATTGACTTGTTCTAAGCGCGTTACAAATATTTACGTTACAGTTACAAATACCAAATATCTTATTTTCTCCATCAATATTAGTTATTTGATGAACAAATCCATTGTCTTCCGCATTCTTAAGTATTTGCATAGCCTCTTCATAAGAATGTCGTGTCCTTTACCAGTTTCTCTGCAGTAATCTGCAAAGTCTCCTACACCAATACACCAATTATATTGGTCATCTGCACAACCATCTTCTAGTTTAGCACGTGAAGCACGACATGAACATTGACCTACACCAATATGACCTTCATATTTCTTAAGCCAATATGATAAATGTTCAATATCAATAGATTGATTTTCCATTGAAATAGCTTGTTCAACTGGAATTACATGCATACCAATACCAGCTCCACCAGGTGGAACCATTTGCGTAATTCCATCAAGTGGAATAAAAGTCATTCTTTCAAAGAAGCTTGCAAGGGCTGGGTGACTCTCAAGTCGAGGGTTTTCCATAACTTTACCATCTTTAGTAATAAATACTTCTTCCATATTGAATAGTTCAGCACTACCTGGAACAAATAGTGGTAAACAATATCTTCTCTCACCAAGAGGTGCAGTTCTTCCATTATGGTTATGATGATCACCATAATCATATTCAAGTAGACCGATATAAGCCATTTCATCTAAAACAGATTGAAAGTGTTCCTTATTCTTAGCTTGTTCTTTATTTAATTTACATAATTGATCAAAAGTATAATGATGTCTTAGCTTCATTGTGAGCGCAATGTCAGCCATTTCATCAGTTACAATCTCTGCAAGTCCCCAATACTCAGGGTCTTCAATTTTAATAGTACCTAATTTATGTGAAAAAACATCAGTTATCTTTTTACCTAGTTTTACAATCTTTTCTCTTCTTTCAGTGTCACTCATATGAGGAGGCACAACAGCTTTACTCATTTCAGGCATAATTAACACCCCTTAATCTTTAAAATTTCTTCTTCTAACCACATTGCAAACTTATCACAACCAAGTCCTGACTTAGCACTAAGTTCAATAAATTTTGCATCCTTATTACGCATTAAAATATTTTCTTTAGCTTTCTCTAGTGAAAAATCAAAGTATGGCACAACATCTAATTTATTAATTAAAAATAATTGACATACTTGATACATTAATGGATATTTTAATGCCTTATCGTCTCCCTCAGGAACTGATAAAATATTTACATTTATGTGAGATCCTGTATCAAATTCAGCAGGACATACTAAATTACCTACATTCTCAATAATAATTAAATCATAATTATCACTAGATAGTGAATCTATACCTTGTTTTGTCATATCTGCAGTTAAATGACACATACCACCTGTATGAAGTTGAATAGCTTCAACCTTACCTAAACTTGAAATAGTTTCCGCATCAACTTTAGAATCAATATCAGCTTCCATAACCGCTATCTTATATTTATCTTGTAAATAAATTAATGTATGCATTAATGTTGTAGTTTTACCACTACCTGGTGAAGACATTAAATTAATAAGTAATGTACCTTTCTTCTTTAATTCTTCTCTAAGATCATTAGCACAATCTTCATTGGCTTTAAAAATATTTTCTTTAATTTCTATAACTCTTACTGAATCCATAATAT
>CAVAIM010000094.1:0-4640 GCA_963588755.1 bacterium
AAACAAAGTATTTGATTCATAACCTAGAAAAAGAAAATCCTATTATTGTAAAGAATATCTTCAAAGCGCAATCTAATGTTAAATTAGATATGTTACTAGGATATAAGAAAGACGGAGTTTACCACAACTTCCTTGATACTTACGATGATACTGTACTAGAAGAGGAATAAGCATGGATATTAGTAAAATATTTAAACGTGTTAATATCTATAAAGCTATATTACTTGTATTAATACTTATTACAATAATTTCACTAGTTTCATTTGTATTTGATATTTTATTTATAGAGAAATATAAATTTAATTTAAGTGAAATAATATTACTTAGTATATTTGTTATATCTATAGTATTATCAATAATTGATGGAGTTATAATACATTCTATTTATATTAAAGCTAATAAGCATTTAAATGAACTTTCGAATAATAACTTTGATTTAGAAGCTAAGAGTGCTTATAAAATGTATAAGGATTCAAACTTTGTATCCCCAATTGAGCATGTAAATAAGAATTTATATAATTATGAGTTTGATTCAGTTAAGGCTTCGGTATTTGATTGTATATTTATTAAAGATTCTAAATCTCGTTCTTTAGCTCATATGTATGTATATGAAACAAGTGAAGAGTTTAAGGAACATTATTATATGAATCACTCATTATTTGTAAAAGGCTTTGAAAATCTCAAACTAGATGCAAAAGGTAATACTAATCTATATCACTTTAAGTACGATGATTTAGAGCCTAAGGAAATTGATTTTGCATCTAACTTCTATATAGCGTTTAAAGGAAATAAGATTTACTTTATTGATTTTAATAAAAGAATGTTTAATTTAGAAACAGATCTTAAAAGTGATCATATGTTTGATTCTTATATAAAAGAAAAAGAATTAGATATAATTAATTATTATAATAAATTAATATTACTTAAGTAACCATGATTTGTGGTTACTTTTTTTCTTTTTTCTTGCAATTTACATAATGTTAGTCTATAATAACTACAGTAAGTTAGAAGAAACTAACTAAAGGAGGTATTTATATGCCACTTATGATTGCACCCCTAAATCAACCAATTAAGGTTGTAAAGATTTTAGCGGATGAAAAAACAAAAAAACATTTAGAATCATTAGGTATTACAATTAATTCTACAATTGAAGTTATATCTAATTCATCAAGCGTTGTTCTTAAGATTAAAGAAGGACGTCTTGCGATTGACAGAGAATTAGCTTCAAGAATTCAAGTTGCCTAATAAGGAGGGAATATGATTTTAAAGTTAGATGAATTCAAAATTCGCCAAGAAGGTAAAGTAGTTAAGGTGAATGGAGAAGGAAGAGTTAGAAGAAGATTGTTTGATATGGGTGTTACTCCTGGTGCCGAAGTTTACTTAAGAAAGAAAGCACCACTAGGTGATCCTATTGAAATTACAATCAGAGGTTATGAATTAACATTACGTAAAGACGAGGCGTGTCTTGTTGAATGTGAAGTAAAGGATGTGTACTAATAAATGAAAAAATTTGCCTTAGCCGGTAATCCTAACTGCGGTAAAACTACGCTATTTAACGCATTAACAGGATCTACTGCCCATGTAGGTAACTGGCCTGGTGTAACAGTTGATAAGAAGGAAGGTCATTATAAGAAACTTGAAGAAGATGCTTATATCATTGACTTACCTGGTATTTATTCATTGTCACCATATACTCCAGAAGAAGTTATCTCAAGAAATTATATTCTAGATGAAAATCCAGACTGTATTATTAATATTGTAGACGCTACTAACCTAGAACGTAACTTATATTTAACTACTCAATTACTTGAAATGGATGTTCCAGTAATTGTAGCGCTAAATATGATGGACTTACTAGACAAGAGTGGAGATAAAATTGATGTCGAAAAGCTTTCAAAAGAACTAGGTTGCCCTGTTGTAGCTATTTCAGCTGTTAAGGAAAATGGTATCGATGACTTAATGAAGGAAGCTTATAGTGTATCATTAAGCCCAAGAAATGGCACTAGTGTATTAGCTGATTCAAGTATTGGTAATTTAATTACTAATGTATCTAATGCATATAAGAGTGAAAATGTTAAACACCCATTATTCCATGCGATTAAGTTAATTGAAAATGATGAAATTGAACTTAAGGGACATGAAGAATATGTCAAATTAATTGATGAATTTAAGGCGTCTTATAATGATGAAATATTTGGTAATGACTTAGAAGCTGTTGCAGCTGACTCAAGATATAAATATATCCAAGCTCATTTCTCAGTTTCTAAAACTAAACATGAAGAAAAGAAGAAACTATCTAAATCTGATAAGGCTGATAAGATCTTAACTAATAGATGGTTAGGTATTCCAATTTTCATTGTAATTCTATTTGTAATGTTCCATTTAACATTCTCAGAGAATTTCTTATATTTAGGTGGATTATTTGCTGATAAAGCTCCATTTGCCGAAGGAACAATGTTTGAAGGATTGTTCTATACAGATGCAGGTATCAACTCGCCTGGTGTAATTTTACAAAGTTTCTTAACTAATATTACTGATAAGTTAACTGAACTTGCAGGTACAGGCCTTGATAATGCGAATGCTCCTGCATGGTTAAATGGATTTATTTGTGACGGTGTTCTAGCTGGTATTTTCTCAGTACTATCATTCGTACCACAAATTCTATTATTATTTGCATTCTTCTCAATTCTAGAAGATTCAGGTTATATGGCACGTGTTGCGTTCATCCTAGATAGAATTTTTAGAAAATTCGGTCTTTCAGGACGTGCATTCATGCCAATGATTATGGGATTCGGATGTTCAGTTCCAGCTATGATTAATACTCGTACATTATCAGAAGATAATGAACGTCTTGCAACTATTAGAGTTATACCATTCTTCTCATGTGGTGCAAAATTACCTATTTTAACTGCTATCGGTGGTGGTATTGTATCATACTTTGGAGTTGGTAATGCTGACCTTATTACTTTAGGTATGTATTTACTAGGTATGGTTACTGCAATTGTAGCTGTTGTTATTATGCGTAACACTACAATGCGTGGTAAGGTTCCTCCATTTATCATGGAATTACCTGCATATCATAGACCAGGTTTAAAACCATTAACATTACATGTATGGGATAAAGGTAAACACTTCGTTAAGAAGGCATTTACTATTATATTAGCTTCAACTATCTTAATTTGGTTCTTACAATCATTTACTTGGAGCTGGCAATACATTGAACAAGTTGATCTTCAATCAATTGTTGATGAAGTTGCATCCACTGCTAAATGGAACCTTGAAGAAATAACTATTGGTGAAAATAATATTATTGATGGATTAACTCAAGCTCAAAGTGAACAATTCTGGCTTGAATGTTATGCTAAATACAATGAAATCATTTCAGCACCTGGTTATCTATCTACTGAAGATTCAATCTTAGCTGGTATTGGTCAATTAGTTCAACCATTTGTAACACCTCTAGGATTTGGTTCACAACTTGGTAGAAGTGCTGGTTGGGTATTCGTTGTTGCTGCTGTAACAGGATTAATCGCTAAAGAAAATGTTATTGCTACATTTGCAGTCCTTGCAGCTACAGTAGGACCTACTATCTTAGCTAATGCAGCTCAAAGTGGAAACAATGCTGAAATTGCTAACGCATTTGCTGATATTTATCAAGCTTCTCTTGATTCAGAAGAAGGTATTAGTGCTGCTAGCCAAATGATTACAGCTACAGGTATTCAAATTCCAGGATTAATTGCATTTATCGCATTCAATATGACAACTATTCCATGCTTCGCTGCTGTATCTACAGCTAAGGCTGAAGCACCAGAAGGAAAGTTTGGATCAACAGTTGTATTCTGGATAGTATGTTCATATATCGTATCTTGTATCGTATACTTAGTTGGTTCTTGGTGGTGGACAATATTCATTATTGCTATCATTGCAGTATTACTATGTATTGCAATTCACTATATCAATAAGAATATTGATTCTAAAAAGCCACAAACTATTTAACTATGAGTGCGCTTGAAATTATTGTAATCATTCTTAGTGCGTCTTTTGTATTATATATATTTGGAAGCCGTATTTATAAGCTTGTAAAATATAAAACTTCAGATACTTGTGAAGAATGTCACAATAATATGAAAAGAGCAGTTAAAAGAATGAAAAAGCAAAATGCTAAAAATAAAAAGAAACAATTAAAGAAAGAGAGACAGTCGCAATAATATGCGATTGTTTTTCATTTATAAATTGTTTAATTAAACTAATTATTTTATAATATTGATTGTAAGTAGGTGAGATTGATGTCAACACTTGAAGAAGAAAATTTAGCCTTAAAACAAATTATTGAAGGTGTAGAATTATATAGAGAACAAAAACTTAAAAGAACTTTATCCGATATAGGTAATCAAGATTTAATATTATCTATTAGAGAAATGATTTTAGAAGATAAAAACTATAGAAATATGATTATCTCATCTATTGGTAATAATTTCTTTTTAGATGATAATTTAACTGCTATTTTTTTAACTGGTACAATTATTCAAAATTATCGTTTTACAACCGCTAATTTAAGTTTAGCTGAGAAAGAACAATTAGAAACTGATGAAAACTTTAAGAAGAGTATTGCGATGCAATCACTAATGCAAATAATTACT
>CAVAIM010000095.1:0-4627 GCA_963588755.1 bacterium
TTCTTCTTTTCACAAGATAATTCATACGAATTATTATCATAATATAAATAATACTCACATTGAGTATCACCTAATACTCTAACTTTAGCGTCTTCTGAATATAATTTAACGATATTCTTAATAATATCAATTAAATCATCTTCAATTAAACTAGCTTCACTAGCGTTATGAGATAATTCATAACTTGAATCACTAGTCTTAACTAAATATAGATTATTAATTGTTACAACATGACTTCCTCTAGGATTAGAATGCTTAACAATATTTAATATATCTCTTAATACAAGATTTCTTGACTCATCATTAACAAGTCTAAATTTAGAAGTGATAACAGGATTTTTTTCAAATACAACTTTAGTATTATCAAATAATACTTTGAAAGAATTATCTCCTGCAAATAAGTACTCATTAGTTTCAAAGTTCTTAAAAATATTATAATGAGACATATATACATTTGATTTAACGCTAGCTTTAGTTCCGATAAACTTATGAGTGAATAACACTTGTCTTAATTCTTTCTTATAAATTAAAGAAGCTTCTTTAAAATCAAATACTATATCATAGATTGAATCAGTATTAGTTTCTTTCTTTGCAAGGTAAGAAACTTCATCTTCATCTACAAATTCAACATATTGATCATCATCTACTTTTTTAAATACTGATCTATATTTATCATCATATTCTAAATTATCTTGTAAAGTATAACCTGATTCAATGAATTCTAGATTTATTTCTTGATCTAAATAATTAGTGTTAAATAAAATAGAATTTAAACAATCTTTAGAAAGTGGTGTTGCATATTGAGCTTTAGGGCTTGCATCAACCTTAACCTTTAACATATAGTCATTTAAATTAACGTATCTATATGTATCACCATGTCTAAATACACCATAATAAAGCGTACCAAAATTAGATACTTTTCTTTCTCCCTCTTCAAGTACTAAACTACTTTCTAAAACCATTGGAATTTCTCTAAACGCATCATAAGATACTTGAGCATCATTCTCTACACATCCTGTAATAATTCTCTTATTTACTACATTCATTTGATACAAAAACTTAGTAATCATTTTATTTAACCTCTACTTTTCAACTATAACATTTTACTATAAACGTAAAGAAAAATAAATATGTAACTTTAATTAGATAGCTTAGAATCTAAAATTCTTATAGCTGTTTCAATACAAAACTCACAACTTGATAATACAACATGAGTTTCAACACCTTTTAAATCTTTACATAGTGTTGCGTGACACTTACTTTCAAATTCATTTAACATATCACGTGCTATCAACTTAGTTAACTTATCAGTATTATTTAATAAACCTAATACTAAATTAGCACCAATTAAAGCACCACATGTAGCCTTAGCTCCACCCATTCCAGTACCAAAGCCAGAACCTAGACGTTTTAAAATTTCTTCGTCCATATTAAGGATATCATTGTATACAACAAGTATACTTTGTGCGCAATTATATCCATTATGTTTTAAATATATAGCTTTCTCTATTCTTTCATTTATATCCATATTAACACCTACTAAAGAGGAGTATCTCTACTCCTCTATTTTAAAATCTTTATATTCATTTAAACTTGATAACACTATAGTCTTTTGTTTAATAGTTTCTTTCATATCAATAATTCTTTGATTTGAAGAACCTCTAAATTTTAAAGCTAGATTATATAGTTTTATATCAAACTTACCATCAACTAATATATCAATATTATTAAGAATTTCTTCTGTATATTGAGTATATACCTTACCACCTTGAATCATATCCTTATCTAGAGTATATCCTGAATACATCCATATAGTTTTATCAGGATATAATTCTCTTACTTTCAATATAAAAGGATATAAGGCTTCTTGGTTTTCTTTTTCAAATGGTTCACCACCAAGTACTGTAAGACCATCAATATATGATTTACTTAAAGCATTTATAATTAAATCTTCTGCTTCTTTATCAAATGGCTTACCATATTTAAAGTTCCAAGTTTCTTCGTTGAAACATCCAACGCAATGGTTTCTACAACCACTAACGAATAGAGAAACTCTAACGCCTTCACCGTTGGCAATATCTGAAGTATTTATCTTTCCATAATACATTATAAATGTAATACCCTATCTTTAATTTCTTGAGTTCTACCTTGATTCCAGAATTGTGAACCAATATAACCACAAGTTCTTCTAGCTACGTTTAATTTAGATTGATCAGTGTTACCACAATTAGGACAACGCCAAATAAGTTTATCATTCTTATCTTTAATTATCTTAATTTCTCCATCATATCCACAAACTTGACAATAATCTGATTTAGTATTTAATTCAGCATACATGATATGTTCATACATGAATTGAATTACTTTAATTACAGCTTTAATGTTATTTTGCATATTAGGAACTTCAACATAAGATACAGCTCCACCTGGAGATAATTTTTGGAACTTAGATTCTAGTTCAAGTTTAGAGAATGCATCAATATTTTCAGTTACATGTACATGATATGAGTTAGTTACATAATTCTTATCAGTAACACCTTCAATAATACCAAATCTCTTTTGAAGTGACTTTGCAAACTTATAAGTAGTAGATTCGAGTGGAGTACCATATAAAGAATAATCAATGTTTTCTAACTTCTTCCACTTTTCAGTATGGTCATTTAAGAACTTCATTACATCAAGGCCAAACTCTTCTCCTTCTTTTTCAGTTAACTTCTTACCAGTCATATAATAAACTGTTTCCCAAAGTCCTGCAAATCCTAAAGAGATAGTAGAGTATCCACCATATAGTAATTTATCAATAGTTTCACCCTTTTTAAGTCTTGCTAGAGCACCATGTTGCCAAAGGATAGGTGCTACATCAGATACTGTTCCTTTTAATCTATTATGACGAGCTCTTAGAGCTTCATGACATAATTCAAGACGTTCTTCAAAAATCTTATAGAAATCATCTACATTCTTATTACTAGAACAAGCAATATCTACTAAGTTTAGAGTTACTACACCTTGGTTAAATCTACCATAGTATTGAGGCTTATTTGTTTCAGGATTGATATATGGAGTTAAGAATGATCTGCAACCCATACATGGGAAACAATGACCTTCACCATTCTTATCAACCTTATCACGTAACATAATCTTTTCACTAATATAATCAGGTACCATACGCTTTGCAGTACATTTTGCAGCAAGCTCAGTTAAATAGAAATAAGGTGTTCCTTCTTTAATATTATCTTCTTCTAGTACATAAATAATCTTAGGGAAAGCTGGAGTTATATAGACACCTTTTTCGTTCTTAGTACCCTTCATTCTTTGTTTTAATGTTTCTTCAATGATTAAGGCTAAGTCTTTCTTTTCTTGTTCATTCTTAGATTCATTTAAATACATAAATTCAGTGATAAATGGAGCTTGTCCATTTGTAGTCATAAGTGTTACAACTTGGTATTGAATAGTTTGTACACCACGTTCAATTTCACTCGCAACTCTCTTTTCTACAATAGAGTTAAATTTTTCATCAGATATTGATGTACCAATAAGTTCAAGTTCAGCTTTAACTTCTTTTCTAATCTTTTGTCTTGAAACATCAACAAATGGTGCAAGATGAGCAAGTGATATAGATTGACCACCATATTGGCTTGATGCAACTTGTGCAATTATTTGTGTTGCAATATTACAAGCTGTAGAAAAAGAATGTGGTCTTTCAATTAATGTACCAGATATAACTGTACCATTTTGAAGCATATCTTCTAAGTTTACTAAGTCACAGTTATGCATATGTTGTGCATAATAGTCTGAATCATGGAAATGAATCAATCCTTCATTATGTGCATTAACGATTTCTTCACTTAATAAAAAACGTTTAGTAATATCCTTAGATACTTCTCCAGCCATATAGTCTCTTTGAACTGAAACAACAGTAGGATTTTTATTAGAATTTTCTTGTTTAACTTCCTCATTAGCTCCTTCAATAAGAGTTAGAATTTGATTATCTGTAGTATTAGATTTACGGATAAGTTCATGTTTATAACGGTATGTAATATATGATTTAGCTACTTTAAAAGCACCAACTTCCATAATAGCTTCTTCTACTAAATCTTGAATTTCTTCAACTGATACCGCTCTTCCTAAATGTTCACATGATTTAACTACATTATGAGTTAAAACTTCGATTTGTTGATTTGATAGTCTATACTTCTTATCATCAATAGATTCGTTAGCTTTCTTAACGGCGTCACAAATCTTAGACTCATCAAAGTCAACTTCTTTACCGCTTCTTTTTATAACGTTCATAAAATGCCTCCCTTGTAAAAGTAAATCTATTATAATATAATTTCACTAGGAGTTATTGTTGTTTTTACAACATTTTTAATGAATTATGAAAAAAAATACTTTAGCAAAGAAAACTATCTTTTTTAAAAAACTAGATGATATGGACTTCTATGCGATAATGAATTGTTTAAGAGGCCGTATTCAAAACTATAAGAAAGATGACTTAATTGTTCGTCAAGGTGAGAAAGTATCTAATGCTTATATAATATTATCCGGTGAAACAAGATCATATTATATAAGTAAGGAAGGATTAGAATATATTAGTCTAGATTATACTAAAGGTCAAATGTATGGATTA
>CAVAIM010000096.1:0-4597 GCA_963588755.1 bacterium
AACCCGTGATCTCCTGCGTGACAGGCAAGCATGTTAACCGCTACACCACCGAACCAACGCTTAATTATTTTAGCACAAACGAATCACTAATGCAATAGTTTTTTTAAAATTTATTTAAAATAATTTTGTGGACTTAAATTCCGCTATTTATAGAGTATAAAAGACAATTAATAAATAACTACTAATTGTCTTTTAATTCACTACTTATAAGCTTTACTAATTAAATATAGATCAGCGAGTGCTATTGCAACTGCATTCTCAAGAACTACTGAAGCTCTTCTTGCAATACATGCATCATGTCTTCCTTTGATAGATAAGGCTTCTACCTTATTATCTTTAAAATTAAATGTATTTTGAATAGTTGATACACTAGGTGTAGGTTTTACAAATACATTAACTATAATATCATTACCATTACTAATGCCACCATTAATACCACCATTGTTATTAGTCTTAGTAGTACCATTAGAATCAATAATTAAATCATTATATTCTGATCCATATAAAGTCTCACCATCAAAACCAATACCAAAAGAAACACCTTTTACAGCTCCTATAGAATACAAGATATGCGCAATATTAGATTCAACAGATTCAAAGAATGGTTCACCTAAACCTTGTGCTACATTAGTAACCTTAATTTCAATAGTACCACCTACTGAATCTTGTTTCTTTAAAGCTTCTTCAATAATAGAATCAAACTTATTAGAATCAGTTTCTCCTTTAATACTTTTTATTCTTGATTCAAACTTAAAATTAACAATCTTCTTTGCGATTACTCCTGCAGCTACAATACCACATGTAAGACGACCTGAGAAAGGACCACCACCACGGTAATCATTATAGCCCTTATATTTAACACTAGCTGCGTAGTCTGCATGTCCTGGGCGTGGAGAGTCAATTAAGTTATCATAATCTCTATCATTAACATTTTCATTTAAGAATTTAATAAGTATAGGACTTCCTGTAGTATATCCATTAAATATACCACTTTCAATAATAGGTAAATCTGATTCTTTTCTTGCAGTTGTACCTTTCTTATTTGGTTTTCTTCTGTCTAAATCAGCTAGAAAATCATCAACACTTAGAGGTATACCTGCAGGGACACCGTCAACAAGTACTCCAACTAAAGTACCATGAGATTCACCAAATATAGAAACTTTAAATAATTTTCCGTAAGTATTCATCTATATTAACTCCTTAAATTTTTTAAATGATTTTAAAACATCAATATCATCTTGTTTACCAAGCCAATACTCTTCACTCTTAACACCTTGAAGAAATAACATCATTAATCCACCAAAGCCATTTTTAGCCTTAGTTACTAATACAGTATCAAGAGGATTAAATATAATATCAACTACAGTTTCAGCTCTATCTATAACAGCGTCATCAACAGGACAATCAAATACATTAGGATACATTCCTACAGGAGTAGTATTTACAATAATATCTATATCTCTTTTATTTTTTAATTCTTCATAAGAAATAGTATCATTTAGATTACTTGATCTAGATACTCTAGTTACAAATCCCTTCATATCAGTTAATACCTTTTTAATCGCAAGACTAGCTCCACCTGTACCTAGTACATAACACTCTTTATTTCTAGGTGATATTCTATAATATTCTAATTCACCTTTAAATCCATAATAATCAGTATTAGTACCACACACCTTACCATCTTTTAAATAAACAGTATTAACTGCACCAATTTCACGTGCTATATCATCTACTTCATCTAAATACTTCATTATTTCAATCTTATAAGGAATAGTAACATTAAAGCCTTGATATACACCTTCTCTTAGTTTTTCAATACATCCTTTTAGTTCATCTTTAGATACTTCAAGTAAATCATAAGTACCATCAATCTTCTTTTCAGTTAATAACATTCTATGTAAGATAGGAGAATAACTATGTCCTAGTTTACCTCCAATAAGTCCTAATCTAATCATTAGAATCACCTATAATCTTCTTTTGATAATCCTTAGATACCTTTAACATAGATTTAAACCATTCTAAATAATACTCTTCTAGAGTAGAATCATTTAATTTATTCTTATTCTTTAAAATAATTTCATCTTCTCTTTTTTTATCAAATACAGCTAAACCATTTTCTTTCTTGTATGAAGCAACCATCTCTGCTGCTTTCATTCTTTCTTTAAATAGTTCAATCATTTTATCATCAACTGAATTAATTATAAGTCTTGCTTCTTCTAATTTATTCATAATTAATATTACCTCCAAGACGTTTAAAATCTTCAAAGAATTTAGGATAACTCTTATTTATAGCTTCTGCATTAGTAATAACTATATCACTTTCTGATATTGTAGCGGCTACCGCAAAAGCCATTACTAATCTATGATCATTATGTGAATCAATAACTCCGCCACTAACTACACTAGTACCATTAATAATCATAGTATCCTTAGTTTCTTCTATATTAAATCCTATCTTATTAAGTTCTTCCTTAACACAAGTGATTCTATCACATTCTTTAATTCTTAATCTTTCTGCATTCACAAGTCTTGATGTAGCTTTAACACTATTTAATAAAACACATAAAATAGGTCCTAAATCAGGTGTATTAGATACATCAATATCAAGTGGTTTATAGTTTGCTGGCTTTACACTATATAAGTTATCTATATATTCTACTTTAGCACCAAAAGCTTCTAAATCAGAAAGTATCGCCTTATCTCCTTGAAGCGAATTAGGATTTAAATTCTTAAGTTTTACATTAGAACCTAATGCGTCCGCAACTAAAAAGAATGCAGCTTGGCTAAAATCACCTTCAACAGTATAATTACATGCCTTATATGATTGATTACCTTTAATATAATAACAATTATCTTTAAATGTAATATTTATACCAAACTTAGCTAGTATTTCTAGAGTAAGATCAATATATGATTTAGATTCTAATTTAGTAGTAATTTCAATAATAGAGTCTTCTTTTATTAAAGGTAGAGTAAATAATAAACCTGTAATAAATTGACTAGATACATCTCCTCTAATCTTATATCTTCCACCCTTAAACTCGCCCCTAACTGTTAAAGGTAGATAGTGTTCACCTTTAGTGTAAGATATTGAGTCTTGATCAAATATTTCAAAGAAAGGATCAAGTGGTCTATCAACTAGTTTATTATGTCCTGTAATAGTCATCTCACTACCAGTTAAGATACTTAATGGTATTAAGAATCTAGTTGTAGAACCAGATTCTTGACAATCTATTACATTATTAATACATTTAGGATAACATCCTTTAATATATAATATATCATTATCTTTTCTAATAGTAGCTCCTAAGCTTTCCATAGCCTTTATAGTAGCCTCTATATCTTTTGAATAAGATACATTAGATACAATACTGTCTCCATTTGACAAAGAAGCAGCTATTATAGCTCTATGAGTTAAACTCTTACTAGAGGGTACATTTACAACGCCTTCTAATAAGCCTTTTTTTATTCTTACATTCATTTAAATCAAATCCTTTAATTTATTTTCATCAATCTTATAAATAATACTACTACCTAACTTATCTATTAATATAAAATTAACTACTCCAGCTAAGTTTTTCTTATCATATATTGTTTTTTCTAAATATTTTTTATAATCATAACACTCAGTAGGTAAATTATATAGTGATAATATCTTATATGTATCACTATATAAGTATTTTGGAGTTATACCTAAATCAATACCTAAACGTAGTGCCATCAACATACCAATCGCAACGGCTTCACCATGTTTATATCCATATTCTAGTTCAATAATATGTCCGAATGTATGTCCAAAGTTTAATATCATTCTTTTACCTGTATCAAACTCATCTTCCATTACTACACTAGCTTTAACTTTAAGTGATTCATATATAATTTCTTCATCAATCTTAGGTTTAGATAATAACTTATTAAACAATGATTCATTACCAATAATACCATGTTTAATTAATTCAGCCATACCATTCGCAAACTCTCTATCACTTAAAGTATCAAGTGTTTTAGGATCAATTAAAACCAGTAATGGTTGTTTAAAGGCACCTATGATATTCTTTCTATCATAGAAATCAATACCACACTTACCACCAATAGATGAATCCATTTGAGCAAGTAATGAAGTAGGAATTTGTACATATGGTACTCCTCTATAAATAGTTGAAGCTACAAATCCACATAAATCTCCAACTACACCTCCACCTAAAGCTATTAGTAGTTCATTTCTTCTTATATCTAATTCTATTAGTTTCTTACATACATCTACATAAGAATCAAAGCACTTACTAGCTTCACCATTCTTAATAACAATTGAATGTACTATATACTTCTCATTTAATATATTAGTAAGTCTTTCTAAATAAAATGTTGAAACTAAATCATCAGTAATTATATATACTTTCTTATTCTTATAAACAGATGAAATATATTCACAAGCCTTATCTAAAATACCTTCTTCAATATATACCTTATAACTATTATTTTTTAAATTCAAATCTATTGTCTTCATATTATTTTTCCATCTTTTCTCTTCTTATCTTAGATTCTTCAAAGATTTCTTTTAAAGTATTGTCATCTTCCTTGATTAAACATTCTT
>CAVAIM010000097.1:0-4533 GCA_963588755.1 bacterium
AGGATCATTTTCACTCTTAGAGAATACAAACTTATCATAATAATAGTTTATAGCCTCTTCTGCTTCCTCAGAAGAGAAATCATCTAACTTCTCATACTTAAGAAGAGTTTCTCTAACACGAGGGTCAATTAAATCAATTAATCTATGAGTTTCTTCTTCCCAAAGGCTTGCGCTCGAAAGAGTTGAAGATAAAGTAATAGATTTAACACCGTTAGGGTTATAGTCACACATATAAATAATAAGTAACATTCCACCCCAAGAGTGTCCTAATAAATGAATTTCTTTAAGACCCAACTTTTCTCTTAAGTTAATAAGTTCATTTGCCCAAGTTTCTTTCTTCCATAGTTCTTCGTGATGTGGCTCAATGATTGATTTTCCACAACCAAGTTGATCATACATTACGATAGGTCTATCAGTTGAATAAGCTAGTTCATCAAATAATTCAAATGAATTATGTGTAGAACCAGGTCCACCATGAAGCATTACTAGTGGCGTATTCAAACCATTAGGATTTACTATACGATAGTAAGTTTTATATTCTAAATAATCTACATAACCTTCTTTAATTTCCATAATTATCACCTAGTATAATTATACTATGAAATAATTAATAATTATATCTTTTTTGATATTTTACTAAGAATATAATATTCATAATTAAGGCTAATCCTTCCGCAACTATAATACTAGCCCATATTCCGTTTAATCCAAATATTAGTGGTAATACTAGAACACATATTATTTGAAATACTAGTGTTCTAAGAGTTGATGATAGGCCTGAAATAAGTCCATTACTAAGTGAGGTAAAGAAGCTTGATGTATAGATATTAATACCTGAAAATACATAAGATAGGCCATATATTCTAAAGCCTATAGTAGTTATTTCAAGTAGTTCCTCATCATATCCTACAAATATAGTTGAAAGTGTTTTTGCGAAAACCTCAACTAAAATTATCATGATTATTCCTAAAGTAATATTAAATTTTAAACTCTTACATCTTATATTTTTTAACTCACTATGATTATTAGCTCCGTAATTATAAGATACAAATCCACTTTGACCTAAGGCATATCCCATGTACAGTGCGTTAAACATAAATCCTACATACATGATAACTCCATATGCTGAAACACCATTACTTCCTACATATGAGATTAATTGTTTGTTATAGATAATAGCTACTAAAGATTGGCTTATATTAGTAAGTAGTTCACTAGAACCATTTGTACAAGCTTTAAGTATAACATTAAAATCTATCTTAGTTTTAGTTAATCTTAAAGGAGTATCATTAGGCCTTGCAAAATAAATTATTGGTATTACTGCAGCTATAGTTTGAGATAGAGCGGTTGCGATGGCAGCACCTTCTACACCTAAAGAAAAAACCTTTACAAGTAGATAATCACCTACAATATTAACTAATCCCGCAATAAGTGAAATATAGAAGCCAAATAGTGGCTTATTAGCCGCTACAAATAGATTTTGGAATGCATTTTGAAGCATAAACATAACTTCAAACGCAATCATTATACGAGTGTATTTAACTGCGTATGGTAACATCTCATCAGTTGAACCAAGAAGTCTAGCTAGTGGTTCAATAAAGAAAAATACTAGTATTGATACTACTATACCTAAGAATATTGTAAAGTAGACAATAAGTGAGAAATACTCACGTGCCCTCTTCTCATCTTGTTCACCTAAAGTTTTTGCAACCAGTGCAGACCCGCCTGCACCCATCATGAAACCAAGGGATCCTACAATTAGAATTACCGGCATCATTAAGTTTACAGCTGCAAATGCATCTTTTCCCGCAACATTAGATACAAAAAGTCCATCTACTATAGAATATATTGATGTAAATAACATCATTAACATACTAGGTAGAGTTACTTTAAAAAGTTTCTTATAAGTTAAATGTTCATTAAAATTAACCTTCATACTTCTTAAATCCTTCCTTTAAGCAATCATTTAATTCAACTAATAATTCATTTAACTTTTCTAACCTTTCTTTTCCCATTAATTCTGCCGCTTTGTTTTCAGAGTCAATCATAGGCTTAAGACGTTTACTTATATATTCTTCACCATTATCTGTAAGTACAATTATCTTCTTTCTCTTATCAGTATTTGATGAAACAAGTTTAACTATACCATCAGTTTCTAAGCGTTTAATAATATTATTAACTGTTTGTTTAGGAAGTGCATATTCGTCTGCAATATCTTTTTGTGTTAAATTTTTAAATATTAACAATGAATAGAGAATAGGATTTTCAATCAAGTTTAATTCCTCTTCATTTGCACATCTACCATATATTCTATTACCAATCGATATATTTTTATTTAGTTCTCTTATAAGTTTAATTAAATCATTTTCCATATATATTAGTCCCCACAAGGACTATTATAGTATTGTCCAGCTTGAATTTCAAGATTTTTTTTAAAAGACTCCTAATCAAAATTAAACCTAAATTAATGAAATGTATCTATAAACTTTAGTCTAAATATAAAAAAGCATTAGCCTCAAAGGGAGGATAATGCTATTAGATATTATTTATTAATATTTGATGATATATATTCAAATATATCATTTGTTACACTTGTTGATTCAACAGCAATCACAGCGTATTTAGATGCAAAATTTTTAGTATTCAAAGTTAAAACTAAACTATTACTAGCTTTCTTCACAACATATGAGTAGTAACTACCATATGTCTTACTTTCAAACACTCCAATTTCACAATTTCTACTCTTCATGCCATCTAATTGAGGGTTATTTAGTTCTGTCTCTTCTATCTTAATATCTTCAATATCACTAAAGTCAAATGTCATTAAACTATATTTAGACTTGCAAGATATACCAGTTTCAGTTTTTTCAATTTTAACATAATCTGAATTAGAATTTATTACAACAATAGTACTAATAACAGTTATAATTAGGATTAGTGATGCAATAATGCTTGATATAATTATAATTTTTTTCTTCATATAGCTACTCTCCCCTATTAATAATAAATCATCATTTAACATTTTAGAAATTACACAAAACTAGTACTTATTTAAACCAACTTCTAATTATTAACTTCCAATAAACTCTATCATCTAATAATATCTCTTTAAAATAATATACTATTAATGACTCAAGTATAACATAAAAGATACCAAATTCAAATACATCGTTGTAAAATTATTGTAAAAAAACTTTAAAACTAATTTTCTTATTTTCATATGAAACTAATATTATTTAAAATTAGAAAGAAAAATAGGTGCTCCACTAATAAAGTGAAACACCTATTACTTTATACTATTATATTATTAGAACTTTGGAGTATAACCAGCTTTAGTAATAGACTCTCTTAATAGATCTAAACTAACATTATCTCCTTCAACAACTACTTCCTTATTCTCAAGGTTTACATGAGCTTCTTTAACACCTTCAACCTTAAGACAAGCTTCTTCAACGTGCTTAGCACAATGCTTACACATCATTCCATCAACTTTTAATACACTCTTCATATTATTCCTCCTTATGTGCATTATAATCTGCTTCATTTATTTCATTTATAATTTTATCAATATCTATTGTATTTGTATACTCTATTACTACATTTTTATTCTCTAAACTTGCAGAAGCATTTACTACATTCAAATCTTTCTTACAAATATTTTCAACAGTACTTGTACAATGACTACACATCATACCATCTACACTTAATGTAATCTTTTTAGTACTATTTGTTTCTTTTAGTATCTCATCTAGATTAATATCTAATGCTTTCTTATTGTGTTTAGAATCAAGTCTAACTACATTTAATCTTAATGCATTAAGTACTACTGTTACACTAGATAAACTCATCGCAAGTGCTCCGTAATAAGGTTTTAGATCAATCCCTCTAAATTGGAACACACCTGCTGCAATAGGTATCATAATTAAGTTATAGATAAATGCCCAGAATAAATTTTCTAAGATATTCTTATAAGTTTTTTGAGATAGTCTAATTGCTTTATATAAATCCATAAGACTAGACTTCATTAATACTACTTGTGCTGAATCTATCGCTACATCTGATCCTGCACCTATCGCAACTCCTACATTAGCCTCAGTTAACGCAATAGAGTCATTAATACCGTCTCCACACATTAATACAGAACCATATTTTTTTAACTTTTTTACTACTTCTTGTTTATATTGTGGAGTTACACCTGATACATAGTATTGAACATTAGCTTCTTTCGCAATACTTTCACTTGTAACCTTATTATCTCCTGTTAACATAATAACATTAATACCTAATGATTTAATCTTGTTTATAGCTTCAACTGAATCCTCTTTAATAGGATCTTTAAGTGATATTATACCAATTAACTTATTATTCTTAATAAACATTAATGGTGTTTCACCATTTAAAGCCATATTATAAGCTTCTTGATATTCTTCATTAGTTACTAGATTATTGTTTTTTGCATAATCCATGTTGCAACCTAAGATGTAGTCAGACCCTATATAGCCTTCAATTCCAATAGATACAAGTGTTTTAACA
>CAVAIM010000098.1:0-4520 GCA_963588755.1 bacterium
TGCATGCTCCTCTTGAAATAGCTTCAAGTCCCATTGCACCTGACCCTGCAAACAAATCACAAACTGTAATATCTTCAAAGTATTGACCTATCAAGTTAAAGATTGCTTGTCTTACCTTATCTGATGTTTCTCTAGTAGTTTCTAGGTTAGCCATATAAATATTATGATGTTTATATCTTCCGGCATTAATACGCATATTATTTACCCTTTGAAACTTTGATAACAGTATCTAAATACTTTTGTCCGTTAAGCTTTAATACAAATGGAATTGCACCCTTAGATATTTCAACTAATGTATTATCTTCATTGATCTTAATATTACCAATATTAGACTTTCTTACTCCACCAACTTTTGATAAATACATAACAAGTTCTTGTACTTTAACCTTATTCTTTTTACCAATAGATAGTTTAACTAATTGATATTCCTTAGGTTCACTATATTTTTCTTTTCTTAAGTCTTTCTTTGAAGGCTTAGAATCACGTTCAAACTTTTGTTTTGTGTTACGTCCTTTAGAGTTCTTAGTATCTCTAGTCTCTCTTCTTTCTCTTCTAGGCTTCATTTCTCTTACATGAATTTCAGGATATTCAGAGATTGTAAAGTTAGAAAGATTTAGTAAGATGTTAAGTAGAGAATCAGTTGATGCACCAATAACATTAAGTTCATTGATTAATTCTTTATTAGAATCACTAATAGGATCTTCTAAGTGAGCTGTTACATAATTAACAAACTTATTAATCTTAGCCTTCTTAATTTCATCTACTGATGGAATTTGACAAATATTCATCTTTGAACGAGTATAACGTTCAATATAGAAAATCTTAAGTTCTTCAGAGTAAGAAGCTAAAGTAATAGATAAACCTTCTCTACCAGCTCTTCCTGTACGACCGATTCTATGAACATATAATTCTTGTTCTTGAGGGATATCATAGTTGATAATAGCTTCAAGATCAGATACATCAATACCACGTGCAGCTACATCTGTACATACTAAGATATTAGAAATACCTTCCTTAAATCCGTTCATAACCTTATCACGAGATACTTGTTTTAAATCACCGTGTAGAGCTTCTGCTTTATATCCTTTTTTCTTTAAAGTTGAAACGATTTCCTCAACCTTAGACTTAGTATTTACGAATACCATTACTTTATTGAAAGAATATAAATCAAGTAATCTAATTAATAAATCTGTTTTAGATTCTCTCTTTAAATAATATAAATCTTGTTTAATTCTATCAACAGTTAAAGTCTTCTTCTTAATTTCAATTTTAGCAGGATCCTTTAAATAATTAGTTGCAACATGCTTAATAAAATCAGGCATTGTAGCTGAGAAAAGAGCTGTTTGTCTTTCAGATGGAGTTGTAGATAAAATAGTCTCTAAGTCTTCCTTAAATCCCATGTTTAGCATTTCATCAGCTTCATCTAAGATTAGTGTATGAAGATGAGAAAAATCTACTGTCTTTCTATTCATATGATCAATAATTCTACCAGGAGTACCAACAACAATTTGAGGATGTGCTTTAAGTTCTTTGATTTGTTTATCATAACTTGCACCACCATAGATAGTCGCAAGTTTAATATATGGTTTATGTTTAATTAATTTTTTAATTTCCTCTGATACTTGAATACCAAGTTCTCTTGTAGGACATAAAATTAATCCTTGTGTATATCTATCACTAGTTATATTAGTTAAAAGAGGGATAGAGTAGGCAAATGTTTTACCTGTACCTGTTTGTGCTATACCAATAATATCCTTACCACTAGACATAATAGGAATTGCTTTTTCTTGAATTTCAGTTGCGTCTAAGAATTGTAAATCATTTAACGCATGTAAAATTTCTGTATCTAAATTAAGACTTTCAAATGTAGCCATGTTATATTTAATCACTTTCTTATGTATTTGTTTTAAAAACCTTTTTAGATTATATTATATTTAAGTTAATTTTACAACACAAAAAGAAAAAAGCCCTCATAAAGAGCTTTATAAATAAAGAAGCCAGGAAGTCCGATGTAGAACATGAACGTGCTACGTGGGGACTCTCTTTTTGTTTATAATTAGGATTCTCCAATCAAAAAGTGGAGCATTCGACACATATAAACCTCAAATCCCATAAAATATGATTTAGGGTTCCAGGGCATCTTCCTAGCAAATTTAGTATAGTACTTATAACTATTTTTGTCAATTATTTGTTGATAACAAGATTGAAAAATAACAGGATAAATATAGTTACAACTGCAACAATTTCAATTATAATTCCAAGTTTAAACATCGCATTATCTTGAGAATTATTAGACTTATAACTTGAATTATTATAAACATAACTCATAAGCATTACTTCTGTACCAATTAGTGCTAGAAGTAATGGTAAGAATATAAACTTATCAAATATATTAGCTTCATTTGTATTAATGATATGGAAAACTAAATAATATCCTCCTAGTGCAAGAAGCACAAATGTATTAACATATAATAATATTTTAAGTAATTTCAAAGTCTTTGGACTTACTCTTTTAATTTGCATAATTAATCACCGAAATCATTATACTAAAAACTTGCAATAAAAAAAAGAACCATATTAAAATGGTTCTTTAAGAAACTACTTTGATAAAGCTTCGATTAAGTCAGCTTTCTTCATAGCTGAGATACCCTTGATACCCTTAGCTTTAGCCATTTCCTTTAATTCAACAACTGTCTTTGAAGAAAGATCAACGCTAGCTTCCTTAGCTACTGGCTTTTCAGCCTTCTTAGCTGGAGCTTTTTCAGCCTTAACTTCAACCTTAGTTTCAACAGCCTTTACGCTCTTAGCATCTTGAGCAGCTCTTAAAGCTCTTTGAGCCTTGCTTTCCTTGTTAAGAATAACGATATTTTCATTCTTCTTAGCCTTTGGAGTTTGGTTAGCTTTAGCGATGTCACATAGAGATGTGAATGCTTGAGCATCATTTACTGCTAAATCAGCAAGCATCTTTCTGTTTACTGAAACACCTGCATTAGTTAAACCGAAAATGAAAGTATTGTACTTTAATCCGTTTAACTTAGCTGCAGCATTGATACGTTGAATCCATAATTTACGGAATTCTCTCTTTTTAACCTTACGGTCTCTATAAGCATAAGCTAATGAACGCATAACTTGTTCATGAGCAGTTCTGTATAAAGCATGCTTTGAACCATAATAACCTTTAGCTAATTTTAAGACTGCTTTTCTACGTCTTCTAGTTGTATATCCACCTTTTACTCTTGGCATATATTTGTCCTCCTAAATAATAAATCAAATAATTCTATTTAAAGAATTATAACATGTTAGAAATTAATGGTCTAATTCTCTTGTAGTCTACTTCTTCAGCAATTGCAGACTTACCTAAAGCAACGTTTTGCTTGTGAGTCTTGTTAGTTTTTAAGTGACCAGTGTAAGCGTGATGATGCTTTACTTTACCAGTACCAGTAATTTTAATTCTCTTCTTTAAACCAGAATGTGTTTTTTGTTTTGGCATATTAATAAATCTCCTTTTGTATTTTACTTCTTTATTGGAGCAAGTGTAGTAAATAAGAACTTACCTTCTTGCTTAGCTTGAGTTTCAACTTCAGCAACATCTTTTAAGTTTTCAATAAACTTATCAAGAACTTGAACTCCTAAATCTTGACGAGTAATAAGTCTTCCATAGAATCTTACAGAAACCTTAATTTTATTTCCTTTTTCAAGAATTTTACGAGCCTTGTTAGCCTTAGTGATCAAGTCATTGTCACCAATTGTTGGTGTCATTCTTATCTCTTGGACTTGAACAACATGTTGATTCTTACGTTGTTCCCTAGCTTTCTTTTGTTGCTCAAAACGGTATTTTGAATAATCCATAATTTTTGCAACTTGTGGTTTAGCTTGTGGTGAAACTAAGACTAAGTCTAAATTTCTACTTTCAGCTTCTGCTAGTGCATCCTTGCGAGATAAAATTCCAAGTTTCTCGCCATCTTCTGTAATAACTAGCATTTCTTTTGATCTGATGTCCTCATTCATGATTACATCATTGTTTTTGTTTGGCTTGTTAATACTAAGTCACCTCCGACGATATTTGCAAATAAAAAAGAGGGCATAAACACCCTCGTACAATCATAACAAAAATTAAATTTAAATATTTAATAATCGTGACATTTTGCCTATCAACTAATATCAATCAGGCGAGAAACGGGTGTCTCTTCTTTCCACTTATTCACTTACTTTAATAGTATATAACAAAACGCATATTGCTGTCAACAGTTTTTTTACATTTCTTGCCAAAAATGTATTGAAAGTTATTTTACCTACGATCTACCTTAATATATATAATATAATTAATGATAGATATAATAATTAAATACATTATAGTATAATACCAGTTAATATCAAATATAAACTTTCTATCTTCTACTTTTAATAAAGGTACTAGATATGAAATATATGAATTATTAAATAGTGATAATAATATAATTATAATCGCAAATACTAGCGTTATAAAATAATTCTTAAACAGATAATTAATAAGTAAAAAT
>CAVAIM010000099.1:0-4468 GCA_963588755.1 bacterium
CCAAAATAGTATATCAAAAAGTTAGATAAATTTAAAGCCTTACAAAAAAAATATGAGCCTTAAAACTCATATTTTATCTTTTTGATTCGTCTTCTTTTCCAAATTTCTCATCGAACTGACGGATACACTTATTAATTATATTTTTTGCTTCCTGTGGTCCATCCATATCAAGTACTTGAACCTTCTTATATTCTAGTGACTTGTATACGCTGAAAAAGTGTTTTATTTCGTTTAGTACGTGTTCAGGTAATTCATCTATTGATCGATACATATTATTTGTAGGATCACCAAAAGGTACAGCGATGATCTTCTCATCAGCTGCATCTTGGTCAATCATCTTCATTATACCTATTGGATAACAGCGTACTTCTGAACCTGGAAGAATAGACTCACTACATAATACTAACACGTCAAGGGGATCGCCGTCGTCAGCATATGTATGAGGTATAAATCCATAATTAGATGGATAATGAGTAGATGTATAAAGAATACGGTCAAGAATTAATAAGCCTGTTTCCTTATCAAGTTCATACTTATTCTTCATACCTTTTTGAATTTCAATGTAGGCAATAAAATCATCTGCCTTGATTCTTCTAGGATCTATGTCTTTCCAAATATTCATGAAAAATCCCTCCAGTGTTATTTATACTACCATACTTTTTATAAAAAAGAAAGCGCTTTTACAAACTTTCTAGTCTAGTTTTAAAAAAATCTTAACAAATCAAACTAAATATAATAAAATCCAAGACCAAAGTCCTGGATTCATTAATATTATTATTTTGTAAGAGGCATAACAATAGAAAGAACTTCTTCTTGTAATTTAGCCATAATCTTATCAGCTTCTTCTTGAGTTTTACCAACAACTTGATAATAAACTTTAAGTTTTGGTTCAGTACCACTTGGTCTTAATACAAACCAGCTACCACCCTCAAGATCATATTTAACAACATTTGAAGTAGGAAGGTCTGATTTTGAAACTGAATTAGTTGTGTAATCCTTAATTTCACCAGATTCAACATTTAATTTAGTATTAATCTTAAAGTTCTTTAGACTAATTTCATTATTCTTGAAATAATTCATAACTGCATTAATCTTTTCTTTACCTTCAAGACCTTTTAATCCGATATTAGTGATACCATCTTTATAGTATCCATATTCTTCATAAATTTCAGTAATTGCGTCAACCAAATCTTTACCTTGTTCATAGTAATAAGCTGAAGCTTCACATAACATTAAACAAGCTTGTAGTGAATCCTTATCACGAACGAAGTCTTTTACAAGACATCCGTATGATTCTTCAAATCCAAAGAAGTAATTAGCCTTACCTTCAATTTCTTTTGCAAAATTACCAATATACTTAAATCCTGTTAAGGCAAGCTTATAATTCATATTATGCTTCTTTGCGATTGCAACAGGTAGAGTTGATGAAACGATAGTTGAGAACATATAAGATTTAGATAAATCCTCGCCTCTCTTTTCAGCACACTTAATTAAGTAATCATAAATTACTGTTGCAGATTGGTTTCCTGTAAGTAATACAAATTTACCATTATGTTTTACAGCAACACCAAGTCTGTCAGCATCAGGGTCAGTAGCAAGAACAACACTTGCACCAATTTCTTCTGCTAATTCGATAGCTTCATCATAAGCCTCTTTGTTTTCAGGGTTTGATGTCTTAACACCTGAGAAATCAGGGTCCTTTGTCATTTGACAAGGAAGTGGTGTTACATCATAACCACAGCTTTGTAATACATTAGGAATGAATACTTGACCTGTTCCATGAAGTGGAGTGTATACAATCTTAAAATCTTTCTTTAAATTAGGGTTTTGAATAATAGTCTTTACCTTATTAATATAGATATCATCCATTACCTTACCCATAGTAACAATACCTGAGTCATCTAGTGATTGTTCAATATCAAACATATTAGGAATATTGTTAATTTCATTGATTACTTCCATTGCAGCTTCAGGTAATAATTGGCAACCTTCTTCATCATAAATCTTATAACCATTATATTCCTTAGGATTATGGCTTGCAGTAATCATGATTCCACCAACTGCATGATTTTCTCTTACTGAGAATGATAATTCAGGTGTAGGACGTAGGTCTTCAAATAAATAAACAGTATAACCAATCTTAGTTAATACTCTAGCACATGATTCAGCAAAATCTCTTGAATGATGTCTATTATCATGGCTAATGCAAATACCTCTTGAATAAGCATTTTCATATTTTGATAAATATCTACCAAAAGCTAGGGTTGCTCTATTAACTAGGTAAATATTCATTCTATTTGTACCAGGTCCAAGAATTCCTCTAAGTCCACCAGTACCAAATTCTAGATCACATGAGAAAGCTTCTTTAAGCTCATTATCACTCATTGCATCTAATTCTTCTTTTAAATATGGAACTAAATTTTTATAATTCTTCCATTCGTTAACTTTATCTAAATAATTCATAAAAATCTCCTTAAAAGTTTTAAACGTATCTATATTATATACATAACTAACAAAATATACAAATCTTTATTTAAGTTTTGAAAATACTTTTTTCAAATTTCTAAATAATTTAAAGACTTAATATAATACTTAAAATTAACTAGTTCAAACGAATAGTATCATACATTGATAGTAAATATTTTCATATTTTCAATTCTAATTCCTTATTGAGTAAATTATCACAAAGGTTTTTATGCACAAAAAAAGCTCCCACGTAAGGAAGCTTGATTATTATTTAGTATTTTTATTATAGACAGAAAGTAATCCTTTTAAAACTAATTCATCATCTAAAATAATGTCATGTTTACATAAAGGAATAATTATACTTGAAAGTCCACCTGTTGCTACTATCTTTACATCTTTAACCTTAATTTCTTCAATAATTCTATCAATCATTGAATCAACTTGACTTGCCGCACCATATATAACACCTGATTGCATACAAGATATTGTATTATTACATAATACTGTTTTAGGTGTTTGAAGTTCTATAGATGGTAGTAAGGCAGCTGAATTTGTTAAAGCGTTCATTGATATTACAACACCAGGCGCAATAGATATACCCATAAATGTTGAATTATGTTGATAAATATATTTAGTTGCAGTACCCAAATCTACTATTATAACATCATTTCCGTATAGACAAGAACCTGCTACATCGCAAATTAAATCTGAACCAACCTCACGAGGATTATCAGCTTTAATCATAACTCCTGTCTTGATACCAGGTCCTAATACATGAACCTTGATATTATAATATTTTTGAAACATTTTTACTAATGCACTAGTTACAACTGGAACAACAGATGAAATTAATACATCCTTAAAAGTGACATCCCCAAGAAGTGTTTTAAACATAATAATATATTCATCGCTAGATCTATTAACTAAAGTTTTTAGTCTAAATGTACGTAAAATTTCATTATTTTCACATACAGCAAATTCAATTGAAGTATTTCCTACATCACAAAGTATAAACATTATTACCTCCTACAAATACTAAATATGGGCTTATAATTTTATTTATTTGTTTAAATCATCAAATACATTTGATGACTTATAATTATCTTCTTTAATATCTTTATTATCTTTTGAATTAAATACTCTCTTCGCAACAATTGCAACTCTTGATAAGATAGGTGCAATGATTGCAGTTAACAATACTGCAAGTCCTAAGTTAGCTGAGAAGAATGCTTGTAAAGCAGGGAAATTTAATGCAAAAAATATTGTTATTGCACTATAGAATACTAATGCATTGAAAACACACATAAAAGCACTTGAGATAAATGTTGCAATATTTTCTCCAATCGCAATCACGTCCTCACCTTTTCCTTTAGTGAATTTACCAATCAAGAAATTTGTTAATTTATAAACTAATCCTACAAATAATCCATCAAGTGCACCACGACCGGTAACACATAAGATTGTGTAGAATACTGCAAGTCCTGGATTAAGACCTGGCCAGTTATAAAATGTTTGGCATGATGGGTCAAATATATTAATATAAGCTCCCCAAAGTGCACCAATTAATGCTCCACTTCCTGGTCCATAAATAATAGCTGCAACTGCAACTGGAATTAATCCTAGTGGCAGAGAGTAAGTAGAAATAGACGGAATAACTGTCGCAATGGTTTGAAGTACAATTGCTAATGCGAATAACATTGCAAGAACAACCATCTTCAAAATACGTTCTTTATTTTTCATTTTTTATCCTTTCTAGTCTTGACTTAAGTCAAGTACCATAAGCCCACATAAATTATATAACTAATACGAAAAAAAACAAGTAGAAATCTATTCTACTTGTCTTATCGTATTACTTACTTTGCCAATCTGAATTAGGATCTTTTTGGAAAGCTTCTAATTTTGAAATATCTTCTGCTTTAATGTAATTTTCTTCATGTGCTTGTTTAATTAAAGCATGGAAGTTACTTAATGAATGATTAATTACATTTGCATTAGCTAAATT
>CAVAIM010000100.1:0-4462 GCA_963588755.1 bacterium
ATTACTTACAATTCCATTAGTAAGAGTTGACGCAGTGCCAGTTGATTCAACTGAGTACGCTACAGTTGCCTATTTTACTGAGGAGAATTTCTTTGAAGAAATTAAGAATGATCAAGGTAATATTACTCGTAGACTTGGATATGGTTATGACTATTTACAAGCTATCAGACAATATGAGTCTATTAACTTCTATTATGAAAAAACTGATAGAGCTAGTGGTCTTAATAAGTTAAAGACTGGTGAAGTTGATATAATGCTTGGAATATCAAAAACTAGTGAAAGAGAGGAATATTTGTATTTCCCTCAACTTCCTATGGGTACTGAAACATATTATTTGTATTCTAAGGAAGAAAATTATGGTGACTATGAAGATTTTTCTGATTTTACAAATAAGACAGTAGCTGTTGAAAGAGGCTCTGTATTATTAGATGAACTTAATGAATGGAATGAATCAAATGAATGTAATATTAATATAGTTGAATTTGATACTCAACAAGATAATGATTTTGATAAGATTCTTAAAGAAACTAATGCAGATCTTATTGCTTATTGTGATATTTATCTATCTACAAATTCAGGTCTTTATCCTATTGTAGAATTTGGTGCTAGTGAAATATATATGGCTGTTTCAAAGAAGAGTGAAATAGCTTTAGAGTTAATTGATAAGATTGATTATGGTCAATCTGCCATATTAAGAGACAATCAATCATTCTTAACTGATTTAGCTAATAAGTATTTTAGTAATACTCCAGCTAGAAGAATGTTATCTAGTATTGAAAAATCATGGTTATTATTACATCAAGAATTAAATATTGGTTATTATGATTATTTCCCTATTGTAACTGAAGAAGATGGAGTTACAACAGGTGCTTTCGTTTCAATACTTGATACTATATTTGAAACATTTGGTTTAAGTTTTAATATTAAATATCATAAATATACTGAATATTCAAAGATGATTGCAGACTTAAATTCCGGTAAATTAAATCTTGTAATGCCTTCGTATGGTTCTATCTATAAGGCTGAAAAAGATAATGTATTAACATCTAATAGTGTACTTGCATCTACTATTAAGATTATCTATTCAGATTCTAAGTTTGATGGTGCTCTAACTAACGGAGATACAAACAGCTACCGTATTGCAGTATTAGCTGATTCTCCTATGCAAAAAAACTTTGTAACTGAGTATTTACCAAACTGTGAAATAATTATTTGTAAAGATTTAAAAGACTGTTTAAAGGCAGTAAAGAATGGTACTGCAGATTTTACAATTATATCTAACTACCGTCAAAGTGAATGGATAGATGAGAAGACTGGATTTAGCGTTTCAGATACTGATTATATTATTAACTATAAATATGCCCTATCAAGTGGCTCATCAAGCCTACTTACAATCGTTAATAGAGGTTTAAGTATCATTGGTAATGAAAACATTCAAAATATTGTAGTAAGTTATATTGAAGCTAATCAAAAGACTAGTTTTAGCTTTAGTGCATGGATTAGAAATCATATTGGATTAGTTTTATTTATTGTAATAGTTTTAGTTGTATTGATAATGCTTGCACTATACTGGAGTATAACTAAGACTCGTATAAGACATAATCTTGAGCGTCTTGCAACTCATGACACTCTAACAGGTATACCTAATAGAAGAGCTTATAACTTAGCTGTTACTAATATAAAGAAGTATTCCCTTGAAGATACTTTTGCAGTATATGTATCAGATATTGACAATTTAAAATATACTAATGATACTATAGGACATGATGCAGGAGACGAACTTATTAAGGCTTATGCAACTATTGCGAATAAGTATTTTTCTCAAATTGGTACATTATATAAAACTGGTGGAGATGAGTTTGTAGCCTTACTCAATACAGATAGAGAAACCTTGCAAGGTGTTATTCAATTAATTCTTGATGAATGTGCAATATATAAAGGAGATTTAATTGATAAGATAGATTTCTCTTATGGTGTTTCCTTTGTAAAGGATTTTGAAAGAACAAACTTTGATAATTTGTATCATGTTGCAGAAGAGAACATGTATAAACAAAAGAGCACTAAGAAAGAGTATAAAGAACATGCTGGATACGTTCCTAGTGAGTATAAATATACTCGTGATAAATTAACTAATCTTTATACTATGGAACAATTCTATTCTATATATAATGATTCTAATAATGAAATATATAAATTATCAAATAAACCTGTAATTATATCTTTTAATGTAAATTATTTTAAGAGATATAATAAGAGATATGGTTTTGATGAAGGTAGTAAGTTGCTTGTTGAAATTGCTTTATTACTTACTAAAGCATTTGGAATGAATAGATGTTCTCGTTTCTCTGAAGATAAGTTCTTCGCAATCGTTCCTGATTTTAAGATTGAAGAGAAGATTAAAGAAATCTTTGAAGAATTTAAATCTAATCATACAGAACGCTTTGTAACACTTCGTGCAGGTGTTTGTAAGATGGATGGTAATGAAACGATAGAAGCGTATTGTGATAATGCACGTTTAGCGTGTGAAAGTGATAAATCAGAATATGAATCACATTATGTATTCTATTCTAGTATACTTGCACAAAATTATGAGATTAGACAATATGTTCTTGAAAATATTGATAGAGCGATAAAAGAAAAAGAAATAATCGCTTATTATCAACCTAAGGTTAATCCTTATAATGGTAAGTTAACAGGCTTTGAAGCCCTAGCTCGTTGGATTAGTAAAGAGAAGGGCGTGATTTCACCTGGTGAGTTTATACCTGTACTAGATGAATATAATATTACTTATAAGGTTGATTTTGAAATTCTAAAACAAACTGCTAAAAATATGAGTGAAATGTTAAAACGTGGTTTAAAGCCTGTAGCAGTATCATTTAATATCTCAAGAGTTGATTTTAATGTACTTGATATATGTACTGAAATAAATAATATTATTGATAGTTATAATTTACCACATAAGTATTTCCAAATTGAAATTACTGAAACTACAATCTTGTCTAATATGTCTTTCATTAAACAAGAAGTTCAGAAGTTTAAGGCTAATGGATATGATGTATTGATGGATGACTTCGGATCTGCTTATTCATCTTTAGGTAATTTAAGAGAAATAGATTTCGATGAAATTAAGATAGATGCTTCCTTCATGTTTAACTTCTCTCAAAAGAGTCGTATCATTCTAGATACTACACTTAACTTATGTAGAGAACTTAAGATTAAGGCTTGTGTTGAAGGTGTGGAAACGCTTGAACAAGTATTATTCTTAAAGAAATTAAAGGTTGATGAAATTCAAGGATATTATTATAGTAAACCAATAAATTTTGAGGATACTCTTAATAAATGGTTTTCAAGAGAATAAATGAGCTTGCGTAATGCAAGTTCTTTATTTTTCTTTAATATTTCATTATGATAAATTTTAAAAATGAATTATAATATTAATAGATTTTTAAAGAAAGGGTTTGATATTATGAGGTAAAGATAAACAAGAGAGTGAAGAAGTTAAAAAGAAAAAGAAAAGAGGCCCTATATTTAGACTATTTCGTTTTATTATAGGTTTATTCTTTGTTGTATTATTTCTAGCTATCGCACTTGTAATATATTTAGCAGTAAATATTGTTTCAAGTGATAATTTTACTGGAAACGAAATGGTTGAAAGAATAAAGAATGAAAATGAATCACTAGAAACTGTATCAAATGATATCATGTATGATTCATTTACTACATTAAGTGAGTCAAATACAACATATTCTATTTCACTTGATGAAGAAGAAATGAATTACTTATTACATTCACTATCTAAAGAAATAGGTAGTAATGTAGATAACATTTATATGTATTATCAAGAAGATGGTAAGTACTCACTATATATGCCGCTAGAATGGATGTTCTTTAAATCATGTTTAGTGATGGACGCAAGTATTACTTATTCAAGTAGTACTGATACAATTGATTTAAATATATCAAATCTATCTTTAGGTAAGTTTGGTGTAAATAATTTCTTTGTAAAGAACTTAATATTACCTAATTTTAATGAAGAATATATTAATAAGTTATTTGGACAAATTAATTTAACTACAGAGACTAAAATTGATGGTACTAACATTAATGTATCAGTTAAGAGTGATGATTTTGTTAATTTAATATTAAGTAAAACAGATAATAGTTTATATAATGTACTATATTCTACTCTAAAGACTGATAATGATATTAGTTATACTTTTACTAGTGAAGAGATTGGAATTAACTTTGAATTAAAGGATATTAAAGAAACTAGTAATACTCATTCAATTGAATCTAATTTAACTAGTGTAAAAGCTAATATGAATACATTGTTAGAAAATAAAGTAGTAAACGCAAAAAATTCTGACTTAGTATTTAATTATTTAGTTAAGGGATATAGTTATTTAACTAAAGAGGAAAAAGAAGAGATAGAAAGTATTGATTTATCTAGTATATCAATTAC
>CAVAIM010000101.1:0-4459 GCA_963588755.1 bacterium
ATTCTATTATATCTATCTTCTACTAATTCACCTAAATATCCCTTAGTACTTTCTATATCATAGCCAATAGTTATAGTTATTTGTTTAGATACAATGTCTTTTTCTAAACATTTAAGGGAAAGTTCATAAGCCATTTCTCTTACAATAACTAATGCCTCACTATACTTATATCCACAATGTAGTACCTGACCTACAGTTTGACTTGTAGATTGAGGCTTATAAGCTTTTATATCTTTAATTTCAGTAGGTTCTATACCAAATGCATGATCAATTAAAAGTTCAGCATTAATTCCAAATTCATCAAATAATAAATCTTCATTATCGATTGCAGCTTGAGCGATATCTCCCATAGTATAAAGACCTAGTCTAGCTAAATGTCTTTCAGTTTGAATACCAATTCTCCAAAATGAACTTAGAGGTTTATGGCTCCATAGTTTTTCTTTAAATAACTGTTCATCTAAATATGCAACTCTAACTCCATACTTATCAGCCTTCATCTTTTTAGCTTCAATATCCATCGCAATCTTAGCTAAATACATATTTGTACCAATTCCTGCAGTAGCGGTAATCCCTGTTGTATCTAATACTTCTTTTATTATAGTTCTAGCTAGAGTTTCAGCGTCCATCTTATAAGCGTGAAGATACTTAGTTACATCCATAAATACCTCATCAATTGAATAAACATGCATATCTTCTGAGTCGATATATTTTAAATATATCTTATAAATATTAGTAGAATATTCAATATATTTACTCATTTGTGGTGGTGCAATAATATAATCAAGCTCTAGTGATTTATCTTTTAGTTCTTCTCCACTATATGATTTATCTCTGAATGGTTTATAATTATTATTCTTAAGTCTTTCTTTATTAATATTCTTAACTGTTTGTACCACTTCAAAAAGTCTAGGTCTAGATGATACACCAAATGATTTAAGCATAGGGGATACCGCAAGGCAAATAGTTTTTTCAGTTCTTTCTTTATCCGCTACAACTAAATTAACATCAAGAGGGTTAAGGTGTCTTTCTACACATTCAACAGAGGCATAAAAAGATTTTAAATCAATACATATATAAGTTTTGTTCATTGTTATGCCTCCTTCAAAATACACATTAATTATACTCTAAAATAAACAATAAAGCATTAAAAAACCTCACTACATCTAGTGAGGTTTATCAATTTATTTAATTGTAACATCCGCATACTTTATATCAGTATCAACTGAACAGCTTTCAAATGAAACACGTTCAAGTCTAACATCTTTAATAAAGTTATCTTCAAGACCTAAAGCTTTAATTCCATTCTTAGAATTAATAATATCAATATTAATGAACTTAAAGTTTTCGAACATAGGATAAATTCTTGTAGCTGGTTTACTAGATGATGAAGGATAATCCATTGTTAATTCAATCGCATCTTTAGTATCTTTAATAGACATATTTTCAAATAAGATATTCTTAACATATCCACCACGACCTGGCATAGATTTAACTCTTATACCACGTTCACATCCATCAATAACATTATCGAATGCATGAATGTCTTCAACGCCTCCACTCATACCAGAACCAATTGCGATAGCCGCATGTCCTTTTAAGAACTTATTATTCTTAATTACTACTCTAGTACAAGGAATACCTACTCTAATACCATCTTCATTTAATCCAGAGTTAATCGCAATACAATCGTCTCCTGTCATAATAGTATTCTTTTCAATTAATACATTATCACAACTATCAGGATCAATACCATCTGTATTAGGACCATCAGATGAAATAGTAAGTCCTAGTATTGATACATTCTTACAATACACAGGATGTATTGTCCACATAGGAGAATCAAATATCTTAAAGTCTTTAAGTAAGACATTCTCACAGTTAACAAACTCTATAAAGTCAGGTCTTAAGTAAGTCTTAGATACATCTTTAATTCTATCTTCTACTTTAATATGATTATATTCAGCACGGCATAATGTATCACAATCAGCTTGTTGAAGCTTCTTATAAGTATAGTATACAACACCATTACCATGTAATTCACCTTCACCTTGAATTGTAATATTCTTACAATTTAGTGCGTAGATTAGAGGATGGTTTCCAAAGCACTCAACACCTTCAAAACGGATAAATCTTGGTTCATTATAGTAAGATTTATCATGAGTGAAGAATACTCTTGCACCCTTCTCTAGAGTTATAATAATATCACTCTTTAAATCCCATGGTTTAGTATAATATGTACCACTTGAAAGAATTAGTTCATCTCCACTTTCTAATTTTTCAATTGCATTAGTTATATCATCAATATGATATGTTGTTTTTAATATATGTTTCATAATTCACCTATAAAATGTTTGTAATAAGTAATGTAAATAAAGGTAGAGTAATAATTGAAAGGAGTGTAGATACTACAACACAACTTCCAGCTAAGTCCTCATTATAATTAAATTTAATTGCAAATATACTAGTTATAGCCGCAACCGGACAAGCTTCTAGGATAAATACTATTTGTAATACTTTAATATCAATATTACATAAGCTTAGTAAGTATACAATTAATAAACAAATAAGTGGAATAATTACTAATCTTAATACTGTAGTAATCCATAAATATTTATTCTTAAGTACACTCTTAATATTACTTGATGCGATTATCATACCTGTAATAATCATAGAAAGTGGGGTATTCATAGCACCAATCATTGAAAGTGGTTTAGATATAACATCAGGTACACTTACACGTGCAAAGAATAATATTAAACCTATAATTAATGAATAAATTACTGGAGTTTTTAATATAGCCTTAAGCGCATCTTTCACATTAAAGTTATGTGATACAGTCATGTATCCGATAGTCCATAATAAGATATTAAATACAGATACAAAACATGATGCATAAATTAAACCATCACTTCCAAACATTGCTTCTATCAATGGGAATCCCATATATGCAGCATTTGAGAAGCTTAAACCAAATTGAAGTACTGGTTTATCAGTTGTTTTAAAGAATATTGTTACAATAAATGTTACAATAATACCTACTACAAGTAGGATAAAGCTTGATAAGAATGCAAAACCTATGTTTGATGCGATTGACTCATCAAAATCAGTAGTTAAATATGAATTAACAATCATAAATGGAACTACTAAGTATACTAATATATTTGATAATGTCTTCTTACTTGATATATCAATAAGTTTTACTTTAACAAGTAAAAATCCTAAGAATATCATGATAAACATTACAAATACTTGTTCAAGAGAAATTCTTGCTAAATCCATTATAAATTATAACCTCTTAAAGAACATAATAGATGTTCTTTCATTAAATCTGATGCCCTGTTTAAATCATCATTAAGTAACGCATCAATTATTGATATATGTTCTTTAATTGACGCAATATATCTTTCTTTATTCTTTATATTAGATGTATATCTTATACGTGCTGATTTATCCATTAAAAGTGATATTTCATTACTTACTAATTTATTATCTAGAAAAGATATTAAATCTTCATGGAATAATTTATCTTTATCTTCTAATTCAATATCATCACTAATTTCGTTATTATTTGAATTTTCTATACATTCATTAAAGTATTCTTTCCATTTAATAAGTTTATCTTTATCAATAGCCTTATATCCTTTAATAGATGCACATTCTAATATAATTCTAAACTCATAAACTTCTTTTATATCTTTTAGAGATATATTAGAAACAAGTGTACCTTTTCTAGGTATTATTGTTAGATAACCTTCTGCAGCAAGTCTTAATACTGCTTCTCTAACTGGAGTTCTTGATACACCTAGAGTTTTAGTAATCTCTTGTTCATCAAATATTGAACCAGCTTTTAAGTGATCTAATATAATTTCTTTTTTTATATATTCATATGGGCTCATATTTTCTCCTTTGTGATATATCACTGATATATTAGTACTTTTTAAATGTTCATTCAAGTCATTACAAGTAAAATTGTGAAACTATTTCCGACAATTTTGCAAGATACAAAAAAAGATAGCAGAAATTAATCTACTATCTTTAAGTCTATTTTTCATATTGTTCTAAGTATTCAATAATTGCTTCAGATGACATTGAATCTTTATTTGCAATAAATACATCAATTAATGTATCGTAGTCAGCAAGTATTTTATTTAAATGAGCTTGTGATAAAGAAACTGATGCGCTAATTTTATTATCCTTTAGAATATCAGAAGTAAATGAATTATAATTATCTCCTTCTTGGATAAACATCATTGGTACATCCACTTCATTTGATACATATGAGTCAGTTTCACTATCATAAGAATAGTAATATCTCTTTCTAAATTCAATATCATACTTACGACTAGTCTTAGTACCTAATTTAGTGTTATATGTAGGAGATAAAAGTTTAATTGAACCATTTACATAAACATCAACTGTACTCTTATCAGATTTATTACTATCAGTTTTATCTAGAACT
>CAVAIM010000102.1:0-4454 GCA_963588755.1 bacterium
TTATCAATTACATCTGTTCCGTACATGAATTCCATCAATTCATATGGACTGCGTTGATGGTCTTACGGTAGAATTTACATAAGGCATCATTAAAAAAGTGTTCTTATTTAAGAGAATGAAAATAAAGTACTAAAAGCGCTTACATTTTAATATACTTTATGATATACTAGTATCATAAGTTTATATAAAGTGAGGTGTTAATATGGAAAAGTTTGTTTTAAAACGTTCTATATTTGATGATACATTATCTGAGGAAGAAGTTTCAGTATTAATTGATTTCTTTAAAAAAGAAAAATATGTTGATGAAAATAATGTTTTAACTATTAGATATTTTATGTTCTATCAAAATTACTTTATTGATTTACCATGTAAGTTAGAAAGTAAGAGAAGTGATATCTTCAAATGTTTATATCGTTTAGGATATGAAGAAAAAGACTTTATGGCTTCTAAGGCTGATTTTAAGAAGAAACCTGTTGGATTTAAAGATTAAGTATATTATTTTGAAAATAAATAATAATATGGTATTCTTTTCTTAAGGTGATTACATGAAAATTAGTGATGAAGCACGGAAAATATTTATAGATTGTATAAATGAACATAAAAAATATGGAATTGTATTTTCATATATCAAAGACTTAGGTGAAATATCTATGTTACTATGTGATAAGGAAGAATATAATGAATATGTATTAGTTAATGGTATTCCTTTTGTATTCCTAAATGGAGCAGATATTGCGACTAAGAATTGGACTATTGTTGAGGAAAACAATAAATTAACTATTAAGAAAGAATGCGTATGCTGCACAGATGAAGCATGTGAATACGTGTGCAATCGTGTTAGATGTGGTTCTAAAGATTAAGAGACTTGTGTGAAAGTCTCTTTTTTTCAATATTAAAATAATTTAAGAAATGTGTCCATTTTTTTAAATACGTTATTATCATTTAAAAATAAATGTATTATAATTAATAACGGATGGAGGTATTATATAATGAAGAAAACAAAAATTATATGTACATTAGGACCTGCAGTCGATACTGAAGAAATGCTTATTAAAATGGTAAAGGGCGGTATGAACTGCTGCAGATTAAATTTTTCTCATGGTACTCATGAAGAACACAAGGTAAGAATTGATAGAATTAAGAAGGTTAGACAAGATTTAGGTGTATCTTTACCTATTATGCTTGATACTAAAGGACCTGAAATTAGAGTAAAAGATTTTAAGGATGGAGCTGCTACACTTGTAGAAGGTAGCCTATTTACTATTCATCCTGATGATAATACATTAGGTGATGCAACTCAATGTGGTATTACTTATAAGACACTTGCAAAGTTTGTTAAGAAGGGTGATCAAATTTTAGTTGATGATGGTTCTATTGAACTTGAAGTTCAAGAAATTGATGGCGTAAATGTAGTATGTAAGGTATTAAATACTGCAGTTATTAAAAATCATAAATCAATTAATATTCCAAATGTTATTATTGATCAACCATTTATCTCTGAAACTGATAGGTCAGATTTAATATTTGGTTGTGAACAAGGTGTTGATTATGTAGCAGCATCTTTCACAAGAAGAAAAGCTGACGTATTAGAATTAAGACAATTACTTGATGAACATGGTGGTAAAGATATTAAGATCATTTGTAAGATTGAAAATACTGAAGGTATTCAAAATATGAATGATATCATTGAAACTGCTGATGGTGTCATGGTAGCTCGTGGTGACATGGGTGTTGAAGTAGCATTCAAGTATTTACCAGCTATTCAAAAAGATATGATTTCTAAATGTTATAGAGCTGGTAAGATTGTTGTAACTGCAACTCAAATGCTTGATTCAATGCAAAAGAATCCTCGTCCTACTCGTGCTGAGGTTTCTGACGTTGCGAATGCTATCTACGATAGAACTAGCTGTATAATGTTATCTGGTGAATCAGCTGCAGGTAAATATCCTGTTGAAGCTGTAACTGCAATGTCTGATATTGCGATTGCAACAGAAGATGATATTAACTACGAAGAAAGATTCCATAAGAATAGTCTTAACTTAGGTGATGATACTTTATCTACAGTATGTAATGCAGCTGTAGCCGCAAGTTATCAAATTGACGCAAAAGCTATTGTTTGTGTAACTATGCATGGTGTAACTGCACGTGTTGTATCTGCATATAGACCTAAGTGTCCTATTATCGCAGTTACTGTAGATCCTAAGGGTTATGAACAATTAGGACTTGTATGGGGAGTTAAAGCGGTACTTGCAGAAGAACAACATTCAACTGACGAATTATTCTTATATGCTGCAAAGAAGGCCGAGGAAACTGGTCTTGTAAAGAAAGGCGATAAGATTATCATCTTAGGTGGTTCATACATTGGTTGTGGTATCACTGATACAATGAAGATTCATACAATGAAGTAATATTAATCCTGCCATTTGGCAGGATTTTTCTTTTTGTACTTAAAGCGTTTTCAAAAAAATATTGAAAACCGGTTTCAGTAATGATATACTTATAATAGAGGTGAGTGTAATGTCTAACGCAACTATTTATGATGTAGCAGGTAAAGCAGAGGTAAGTCTTGCAACAGTTTCTCGTGTTTTAAATAATCCAGAGAAAGTTAATGAAGCTACAAGAAATAAAGTTTTAAAAGTTATAAAAGAGTTAGGATATAGACCTAATGCGATTGCTAGAGGTCTTGCAAGTCATAAGACTACAACAGTTGGTATTATGTTAAGTGATGTAACTAGAGCGTCAACTAGCCAATTACTTGGTGGTATTATAGATATTGCAAAAAAATATAGTTATTCAATTAAGATTTTCTCTATGGGAGGAGAAAATGATGTTAATGACTCTATAAGAGATGTTGTAGCTGAACAAGTTGATGGAATCCTTTTATTAAATGATGAACTTGACACTAAACAAATGAATATAATTAAGGAACATGCAAGTAATGCAAATATTCCTTTAGTACTTACAAATGTTATTTCTGATGATCCAGAACTTGCGAGTGTTGCGATTGATTACTTTAAAGCAAGTTATGACATTACTAATGAACTTATTGAACAAGGTAGAAAGGATATTTATTTGCTTTCTACTGTTACTAAATATTCAGTAAATTCACTAAAAGAAGCAGGATATGTAAAAGCATTAGAAGAACATAATATGAAGTCTAAGGTATTTAGAACAAGTGGTGATTTATCAATTAATACTCCACACTTTGAAGAATACTTTGAAACTCATAAAGTAGATGCAGCTATAGCTGTAAGAGATTCTATTGCAGTATCATTTATGAATGTAATGATTGATAAAGGACATAAGGTTCCTGAAGAGATTGCAGTATGTGGTTATCAAAATACTAAATATGCATTACTAGCTCGTCCTAGACTTGGTTGTATTGATACTCCAGTTTATGACATTGGTGCTGTTGCGATGCGCCTACTTACTAAGCTTATTAAGGGTGAAAAGGTTGATAATATAAAAATCGTTCTACCTTATAAAGTTATTAGAAGAGAAAGCTTTTAGTTGACAAGTAATTTAAATTTGTTAAAATATAGACAATATTAATCAGTGAAGTAATAAAGTAATATATATGATTATAATTAATAGAGATATTCTGGTTGGTGAAAAGAATAATAAACATGTATATGAATTACAATTATGGAGATTAAGCGTTTGACTCACGTTTATAGAGTTTTAAGTGCAGTATGTTTATACTGAATTAAGGTGGTACCGCGTTTATGACGTCCTTATATAAGGGCGTCTTTTTATTATGTAAAGGAGATTATTAAAATGGGTATTTATGAAGAATTAGAGTGGAGAGGATTAATTAAAGATGTATCTGATCCTAGTTTAAAAGAAAAATTAAATAATGGTGGAATGACTTTCTATATTGGAACTGACCCAACAGGAGATAGTTTACATATCGGACATTTCTCAAGTTTCTTAATTTCTAAGAGACTTGCAGCTGCAGGACATCATCCAATTCTTTTAGTTGGTGGTGGTACAGGTCTTATTGGAGACCCTAAGCCAAATGCTGAAAGACCTATGATTACTTATGAACAAGTTCAACATAACTATGAATGTTTAGCTAAACAAGCACATGACATCTTTGGTTTTGAAGTTGTAAATAACTATGATTGGTTAAAAGATATTAATATTCTAGATTTCTTGAGAGATTATGGTAAGTATTTTAATGTAACCTACATGCTTCAAAAAGATATCGTAAGAAGAAGACTTGATGAAGGTATTTCATTTACTGAGTTTACTTATATGATTTTACAAGGCTTAGACTTCAATCATTTACATGATAAGTATGGAGTTACTCTTCAAGTAGCTGGTCAAGACCAATGGGGAAACATTACTGCAGGTATTGAACTTGCTAGAAAGAAGAGTGGAACTGAACTTTATGGATTCACTATGCCTCTATTAACTAAATCAGATGGTACTAAGTTTGGTAAGACTAATGG
>CAVAIM010000103.1:0-4454 GCA_963588755.1 bacterium
AAAAGTATTTCAAACAGACTTTGCAGTATATAGAACACTTGGTATATCAACATATATTTCATCTAGATCATTATATGTACAAATGATTTTAATATTCTTACCTACAATCGTATTACTACCACTCGTAAGCTTTATAGCCTCAGTTATACCTGGTGCAGGAATAACATTTATAAGTATGCCTAATTATTTCTTTATTGAAATAATGTTACTACTTATTGTGTTATTTGTAGCTTTTGGCTTCAATAAACAAATAAGAGGTCAAAGTATTAGAGCGTCTCTAAGAAGGGGGTCTAAAGGTTAATTATGTCTAAAATAAAAGTTGAAAACATAGTAAAAACATTTAATAAGCACTCCCGTAATAAGAATAAGGTATTAAAAGGTGTATCGTTTGAACTTCCTGATAAGGGATTGGTATGTATATTTGGTAAATCAGGAAGTGGTAAAACAACACTTCTAAATATCATTGGTGGGTTAGAGAAAGCTGACGAAGGAAAAGTATATATTGATGGTGAGTTAACAACAGGTAAGACTGATAAGATAAGAAACGAAAAGATTGGTTTTATCTTTCAAAACTATTATCTTGAAAAAGGATATACAATATCTGAGATTTTAAGGAATCAAATGATTATTGCAGGATTTAAGGATGAGAGTGAAATTGAAAGAAGAACAATTGAAGCCTTGAAACTTGTTGAAATGGAGCGTTTCAAAAATAAAAGAGGAGACGCTTTGTCAGGAGGACAACAACAAAGAGTTGCAATCGCAAGAGCTATCGTTAAAGGTAGTGATATCATACTTGCGGATGAACCTACCGGAAACCTTGATGCTGAAAACACTATGAAGGTTATGGATATATTAAAAGAAATATCTAAGACTCAATTAGTTGTAATTGTAACGCATGAAGTATCACTTATAAAGAAGTATGCAGATTCACATATCAAAATAGTTGACGGACTATTAGTAGAAGATGCATCCATTGATGATGCTGACCTAGCTCCTACAACATATGATAGTGTTTTAGAACAAAATACAACACATCAAGTATTAAATACATTTGAAAAGAGTACTGCAAAGCGTAACGGACGTTTATTTAATTTAAGAACTATACTTAAAAGAAATAAAGAATCTAATGAGAAAGCTTATTCAGTAGGTAATATATTTAAACAAATATTTATACTTGCGATGGCTATTGTTATAACGTTCTTTGCCTATCAATCATTTGAAGCTTTAAGAGATGTAAGTGAGTATAAAACAATAGGAGAAAATAGTGTTTATACTTCTCTTAACTCTTATTCAGTTTTAAGAAAAACTGATGAGACCCATTATAAGAGTATTGATTTCTTTGATACCAAGATGTCTACAGGAACATTCTCCTATGGTGGTATTGCATCTCTATCAGGTATAGAGCTTAATTACACACCTAAGGCTATTGAAGAAGATGATCAAATTTCAGTGGAATATGGAAGACTTCCTAATAAGGGTGAAGTAATTGTATCGCGCGCTATGGCAGAAGCGTTAAAGGCTGAATTTAGGCTTAAGGAATTAAATACTGACAAAGCCATAACTCTTATGACATTTAATCAAGAATACTATATTACTGGTATTACTCAAGGAAATGATAAAATAATCTATTTAAATAAAGAAGATTATGTAAACTTCTTAGGTGTTTACAATAAGATAAGCTTCTCTGATGTAAATGAAATATTCTTTAAAGATTCTTATCAAAACACATCGTATACATCTGAGATTTTAGTATATGATGGTGATATTTCAAATGATAAGGTTAGAGTAGAGATTAATAGAAACTCGCTATATAAGATGATGAGTGATACTACACAAGCTGATTATCTTGTAAATAAGACTAATTCTAAACTTAAGACTACACCATATGCGATTCAGTTAAGTGGTAGTAAGGTTTATGTAGAACAGTTTATCATTACACGTGATGTAATGGATACAGATATTAGGATATATGTTAATAAAAATGTTTTGAAAAACATTTTTGTATACATATCACCTAACCTAGATGCATTGTCATCTAGTGGATCCAATTATTATTTTGAGATTACTACTGAAAATAGTGAACAACTTAAAAATCTTAAATTAGACTTAAGGGATTTAGGTGTAACATCAGTAAATGTTAATGCTTTGTATCAAGCAGAAAGACAAGTAGAAAAGGCTGATGCTTTAAGTGGATTATATCTATATATCGTTATTATAGTATTACTACTTATTATATATTTCTTTATAGAAAAGTCAGCTAGTATTACTAGTAGTAAAGAATACGGTATATATAGAGCTATTGGAGTAAATAGGAGTAATTTATTATTTAAAGAAGTGATTAATACAATAGTTCATAATATATTAAGTTTCTTTATATTTATCTTAATTACATCAACACTAGTACTTATAAGGTATCAGATTATGAATGTTAACTATTCTAACTTTGTAGGTCTAGTTTCATTAAGTTTTGTAATAGGATCAATCTTAATGATATTTATATCGCTTATACCATATCTATTTGTACTTACAAAGTCTCCATCTGAGATTTTATCTAGATATGATATTTAATGAGGTTAAGGAGGAAATAAAATGAAAACAATAAAAAACTATATGTTTAAAGCTTTAATAAGTTCTTTTGTATTTGTTATGGCTATCATGATGTTAGTATCATGTGATAGCGAAACTTATACAGTTACATTTGTGATTGAAGACAAGTCACAAACTATTGAAGCTCAAGATGGTAAGGTTACATTACCATCAAACCCTGAAAAGGAATATTATGAATTCCGTGGATGGTATACAACATCTACATATGAAGATGGTACAGAATTTACTAAAGATACTAAAGTAACTCAAAATACTACAGTATATGCTTACTTTGCACCTATTCATGTAAATATTTCAGTTAATGGGGGAGAACTTGCTGATATAAAGACAGAAGACTTAGCAACTAAAACTTTAGAATTTATTAAGGATGCTGAAAGCCAAAACCTAACATTTGATGGTTGGTATATTGATTCAACATATACAACAAAATATCAAAAACAAGATACAGATAACTTATATGCTCACTACTGTGCTACAGTTACATTTGATAATGGTTATGAAACATATGATACTTTAGTTGGTGTAGGTACTCAAGTTAGTAAACCATCAAATGATGATATAGTTAAGTTCTACATGGATAGTGAAGACATATTCTATGTTGATCAAGATGGTAATGATGTAGACTTTACTCAACCTATCTCAACAAATACTACAATTACTGTACTTTGGAAAACTCCTAATCTTGAATTTGAAGTAAATCCATCTACAGGTAATTTATATTTCAAAGGATTTAAGGCTGGCGTTGTTACAGGATCTAATCCTACTATGGCAAACTTCCCTATACTATCTATACCTGGTAAGGTTACTTATAACGGCGAATTAAAGACAGTTGAAAGCTTTGCGTTAGATAATGCAACACTTGATGGTGTTTCTTATTCATTCCGTAAGGTTATTGTTAATGAAGGTGTTAAATATATTAGCGGTATAAGTGGTGGTATTAATTGCCTTGTTAGCGAAGTCAGTTTACCATCAACACTTGAAATGGTTTCAAATTCATTTAATAATTTACCAAATTTAACAGCTATTAATTTATCAAGTAATACTAAGATTGTTATAAATTCTTTCTGGAAAAATAATATTACATCAATTTCAACTTATGATTTTGATATTGAAATCCCAGATAGTGTTATAAATTTATCTCAAGTTCCAACTAACCTTAATTTTAGTAATGAATCATCATTTAAGAAAGTTGGTAATACAATATATCAAATTTCAGATGAAAATGAAATGGAAACATTAATCTCAAGTTCAAATGTTGTAGATAAAACATTAGAGGTAGAAGAAGGAGTTAAGTATATCCAAGCTGGTGCTCTATACTCATCAATCATAGGTAATGTTACATATATTAAATTACCTTCTACATGGACAAATATTAAGTTTAATGCATCAGCTGATGAGTATACTTTCTACATTCCTGGTCGTGACGGAAGTATTCTATATAGCGTAGAAAACTCTATGACTAATAGCGCTAAAATGATTATTGACAATCTTGAAAGTGTTGAAAGAGTTATTGTTAGTACAACAGCTTATCCTACTGATGCATCATCAGAAATTATATGTGGTGATGTAGATGGTAAGTTAAAGCCTTATACAGATAGTGCATTTAGTAGTTTAAATAAAGTTGTATTTACAGGTACTGTAGAATATAAAGGTAAACTAAATGTTTATGTTCGTGCTACTAATAGAGTATCAGGAGAAGTTATTGTTAAAACTATAACAACTATAAAGAGTGGTTACACTGCATTAACTCGTAAGACTGTTTTAAATGCTGTTGGATTATATGAAAATAATAAATATGTAATTCTATCTGAAACACAATTTGGTGAAGATTATACAAAAGTATATGG
>CAVAIM010000104.1:0-4347 GCA_963588755.1 bacterium
CCGCATCAGACCAGACTGCTCCGCCAACACCTGTTCTCTTCTTTAGTGATGGTACATACATAGGAATATCACCATTATAATAATTTGTTTGTTCAAGTCTCATATCAAGTAAATATTTATTAAATAGATTTGCACAATCACTTTGATACATAGCACTTTTAGAAAATACTTGAGCATCCCCGCTCCAACCGAGTCTCTCATCTCGCTGAGGACAATCTGTTGGTACATCAAGGAAGTTTCCTATCTCTGACCAATAGGCATTAAGACATAATCTATCTAGCATTAAGTTATCAGTTTTAATAGAGAATGTTTTATCTAAGTTAGAACTTATTACAATTCCTTTAAAACAAGATGGATCTACATTATCTAATCCCTCTACAAGACAATATCTAAATCCAAAATAACTAAATTTAGCTTCAAATGTATCTTTAATACCGTCTCCGGTAACAGAAAATGTGGCTTTAGCATTTCTATAATTATCATTATAGAAACACGAGTCTTGTAACACCTAATTTAAGTGTTAAAGTTTGGCCCTTTTTTAGTAGATATTTAATCCTTACAAAACCAACCATGTTCTGCTTAAAATCTAATATTTTTTCATTTTTTAAAGAATTTATAAGAACTGGCTCTAATTCATACTTTTTAACTATACCTGATGTAAATTCAGGTACTAAATTAAATGTTTTATTGCATCTTTTAACACTTAGTGACTCTTTAATTTCTTTATCAAAGTTCCATATCTCACCATGGTATATAGAACTATCTATAAGATAAGACTTGCTACATAAAAATGATTCATCAGTTATTATTTCTTCATGTGTTCCATTTTCATATTCAATTAAAAGCTTTAAGTTTAATAAATTAGTATCTCCCCATATATTCTTATCAAATACTGAATTATTAGATAGACCGAATTCTCCCTTATACCAGCCTGATGATAATATCACAGATATCTTATTATCTTCTTTAAGATAATTAGTTACATCATAAGTTTGATATCTTAAATAAAAATCATAATCATTCATTAAAGGTGTAAGGTAATACTCACCTACCTTTAAATCATTAATCATACATTCATAAAGACCAACTCCAGTAATAGATAATGTAGCTCTTTTAATCTTATCCTTTAATTTAAAGTTCTTATAAAATAAAGGATTATCTATTTTAGTACTTGATTCAATGAAATTATTATCAAGTTTTAAAGCTGTACTAAATTTAGATATTAATACGTCATCTATATATAATTCATAATTTGAATCATATTCCAAATCAATCAAATCAAATCCAAAGATATCCTCTTTGGAAATGATTTTTGTATCGATTAAATTATTATTTTTCTTTAATTCAATTTTAAATGGACCATTTAAATCTGAATAAAATGAATATACATTTTTAGTTATTGGAACAAAATCAAATTTTTTAAGATGATTAATTTGAAAATTGTTTATCATAATTTACTTCTTAATTCTTATTTGATATGAATCATTAATACCAATGTTTAGTTTGAATGATACTGTGTTTTCATTTTGTGTATATTCTAAATGGTGTTCTAAAACACTAGATTTCTCTTTAATATCTTCAATTTCTTTCTTTGAAATATATAAAGGACTTCCTATTCTTTCAAATTCTTTTAATGGATTACCACTATCTTCAGTAATACCCTTAACTAATACATCACAAGCTTTAACATTAATTTCAAATTCAACTTCTTCTTTAGGTAGGTCAAATAAATTCTTCATATTTTGTCTTGTAACAAGTAATACAATCTCATCTTTATTATCAAATGCACCAACTGTTATATCGCCATATGTATCAGCTACATTGTATCTATCTAGTGGAAGTGAGTTTAAGAACTCCATTGCATAATATGATGGTTTCTTAATACCATGTCTTGTAAGTAAGCCAAATCCACCTTGGAATTCTTCACTAAACATATGAAGTTCTTCAAATAAATCAGAGAAGCACCATACACATGAACCGTCTACATTTTGTTCCATTTTTAATGCAGTCATAATGATATAAGCTGAGACTTTTCTTGTATCATTTGTATAAGCTGAGAAAGTTGCACTCTCATTCCACTCAGTGTAATAAAGTGGAATATCACCAATAAGTTTCTTAATTTGTTTAGAATTTTCAATTAATGTATCATTTCTAATATCATTAATTTCATTCTTATCAATAAATACTTTTTTTAAACCTTTTAATATTGATCCTGATTCTACATCCTTTAGAATATTAGGATTACTGAAAGGACTAGCAGTTGCTTCAGGAGTCTTATTTTCTAAGTCATTACCATCAATATTTCCAATAGGGTCTCCTGCATATTGATGTGTAGTAATGAAATCAAGTGGTAAGTTATTTTCTTTAACGAAGTTCAAAAATTCTTTAATCCACTTAGAACCAGAAGTTGAAGGACCTCCTACTTTAATTAAAGGGTCTACTTCTTTAATAGCCTTTGATGTAATTTCATATAGATGGAAATAATCTTGTTGACTTCCACCAAAGAATACAATTAAATCTGGTTCATTCCAAACTTCAAATAACCAATTTTCTACTACTTCTTTTGTATATCTATTAATTAAGAAATTAACAAAGCTCTTTATAAAGTTAGTCCATGATTCATCATCTTTTGGCATTGATACACATGCATCATAGTAAAGCATTAATTTTTGGTTAGGATTCTTAGCTAAATGTGTTGGCATGAAGCTAAGCTCAACTATAGGCTCCATACCACAAGAAAGCACATTATCATATACTTCTCCAATAGTAGAGAAGTTAATATCTTCAAATCTTTCAGCTCCTGGTACAGGAATTATATCTGATAATTTCTTATATACATTCATATTATCAGAGAATATATCATGGAATCTTACTCTCTTTATTCCTAAATTATCATGAACATATTTAAGTAATTCCACATAATCTTTTCTTAAGGCTAAAGATGCATGACCTGAACCTATAGAAAATGTTGTATGTTTATTATATTTTCTTGTATCTTTTAAGTTTAAATTAATTTTCATTTTCATCTCTCCTTTAAACTTTATATACTAAATTAAGTTTTGAATAAAAGTCTTCTAAAGTCATTCTAGAATCTATACTTGTATATACTTTAATATCTTTATTAGTAGATTTATCTGAATAAGTACCATCATCATTAATTAGAGGTGCTTTAATCAATTTATAATTATCTTTATATCTATTCATTAAAAGAACTTGAATTGTAGCACTATCACCTAATATCCAATTTTCACCTGTTCTTAAACGAAAATTCTTATTAAATTCTTTTTTATTACAAGCCTCTAACTCAGTGTATAAGTATTTTCCTATATTTGAACAAGGATATACTTTATACTTAATTTCAGATAATGTTATCTCTAGATTTGCATATACATCTTGAGGAATTTGCCAAATTTCAGCGTCTGAGTGAAATACAGTCCTTACAGCTTCAATATCTTGAATGAAATTAAATTCACTACGTCCTTTAGGGTAAGGACCGCCTCCGTTTACTATAGCTATAATGTTTCTTGCAATACTAGGTTTAGAAAGTATTGCGCTTGCTAGATTTGTAAGAGATCCTAGGTTTGCAACATAAAGTAGCCCTTTTTCTGCTTCTTCAATTATTTTTTTACTAGCATCTGATAACTGATTAATATCAGTAATCAATATATCTGATCCCATATATGCATTTACATCATCAATTTCAGCTAAATTTAATACCTTCTTTATTTCTTTGAAACTTAAAAATACAGTATCATTTACTTTATCTTTCTTTTTGTAATGAGCAGCGCCTATACCAACAACATCAATTGAAGGTGACAATAAATAATGCATGATTGCAAATTGATCATCAGCTTCGTTTTTAGCATCACTATCTATAAATACTCTAATTTTTGACTCGTTAGGTACTTCAATTCCAAGTCGCTTTAACAAATCATTTCTTTTCATTATTCACCTAATTTATAGTCTTGTATCCCATCTATCACAGAACACATTATCTTCTGCTTTACCTCTAAATTCAGATAAACCTTTCATCTTTTCAATTGCAATTCTTATGTGATCACGAGTAGGTGCATAAGCATTAATATAGGTATGGATTTGAGGAATATCAATTAAATGGTTAGTATAATTTAGACTCATCGCAATAGTAGGAATTTCTTCATTATACCAAGGAAGTTCTTTAGAGTGATTACAACTCCATCTTACTCTTACCCAGTTTTCTTGGGCATAACCCTTAACATTTATAACGATAAGTGCAAAGTCATGATTCTTCTTAAATTCTTCACAACTACCTTTATCCATCATTTTTAAAGAGTTCATAAAGTTAGGGCCATTTTCAACCTCAAGGTC
>CAVAIM010000105.1:0-3904 GCA_963588755.1 bacterium
ATATTATCTATTCCATTAGCCTTAGAATACATAGGTGCAAGTATTTGTAAATCTTGATAAATATCATTACCTTGTGCTATATATCTTTCTACAATTTTTAAAATGAAACTTAATATATTATTTGTACTCGTTTCATAAAAGAATAATTCTTTCTTATCATTAAATATATCTAAATCAAGAGTATTTGTATTAATCTCATGAGCTAATTCAATAATTTTAGAATCATTCTTTTGTCTCATTATTTGAGTTAGATATGATACATTGATGATACCTGAGGAAATCATATCAGCTAATACGTTACCAGGTCCTACTGAAGGGAGCTGGTCAATGTCTCCTACAAATACTATTTGAGAAGCATCATTAACCGCGTCAAGTAAATGTGACATAAGTTCAATATCTATCATTGATGATTCATCAACAACTATCAAACTAGCTTTTAATTTATCAGCTATACCTTTTTGGAAACGACCTGACTCATCATACTCTAATGCTTTATGGATAGTTGAGGCGCTCATCGCGCATTGAACTGATAAACGTTTACTAGCTTTACCTGTAGGTGATATTAGTAAGACTCTATCTTTAAATTCTTTTGTCTCTATATCATAACCTAAAATATAAGAATAACTTTTAAGTAAACATTTAAGTATGGTAGTTTTACCAGTACCAGGACCACCAGTAATAATTGATATCTTATTAGATAGGGCAGATTTGATTGCAGAAACCTGTTCACTAGTTAATTTAAAATCTAAATTAGCACATACTTGATCTACTATTAAATCTCTATTTTTATGATTAAAACTAGTATTTAATATTTGTTTAATTCTTGTATTTACATTAGTTTCAGCTAAATATAGGAGTCTAGGAAATATTTTTGTATCTATCTTATAAATTTCATTATCTGTAATAAGTTCAATAAATACATTATTAAAATCACTAGATACAAACTCAGAATTACTAGTTTTATTTAATAATTGAATAGTTAAATCAAATAATTCTTCTTGATACATATATGTAAAGCCATATTTTATAGTATATGTCTTTAAGGTATATAATATAGCTTCTCTAAGTCTAATCTTACTCTTTAAATCAAATCCTTCTTGAAGCGCAATCTCATCACACTTTAAGAAACCAAAATTATCAATTTCATGAGTTAATACATAAGGATTCTTCTCAATTGTCTCAATTGTATCTTCTAGGAAACGTAAATATATTTTTTTTGCATTATTTGCGGATAAGCCATAAGAATAAAGTTTTAAGAATATCTTTTCTTCTTTTTGATTATTAATTATTTGATTTCTTATAGATAGAGCTTTTTTCTCACTAATTGAAGGGACTGATAATAATGCATTAGGATCATTTTGTATTATTTCTAAAGCATTTAAACCTAATGTATTTACAATCTTTTCAGCTGTCTTAATACCTATACCTTCAAATGTAGAACTTGATAAATATTTTATAAGTGCATCATCCGTTTGTGCTTGTACTTGTTTAAAGGTAGTGGCTTTAAACTGATGTCCAAACTTTGCGTGAGTTAGATACTCACCTTCAAACTCATATGTAAGTCCTTCTCGAATTCCTGCAAAATTTCCGGTTACAGTAATACTCTCTTCACTTGTTTTAACTTTAATAACTTTAAAGAGAGAATCAGCACTTTCAAAAATAATTACTATTACAACACCAATTATTTTCATACTATTTTCTTGAAATATCTGATGGCATTCTATAATCACTTCTAGGATTTAGCGAAATATCTAAAACCTTTGGTCCGTCAGGAATAGCTTGACGTTTAAATTGTTGAGTAAAGAAACGTTTAAAGAAATTATCTACATAAGTTTTTGATTCTAAATTATTGAAATTAAAAGCCTTTGTAAGAAGGAATTCAATACGTTCTTTAGAATCTCCACAAGATAAATATCTATTTAAGATATAATCATTAACCTCATATTTACCTATACTATCTTCAGTCTTTTGATCCTTATCAGATAATTCAGGTGAAATAGGAGTATCAATAATATCAAATAAGTTTTCTTTCAAATCAGGATATTTATGAATTGCATATTCTCTAATCATAAATCTAACCAATGTCTTAGGAACTCCTGCATTGATTCCATACATACTCATTTGATCTCCGTTATATGTACACCATCCTAGTGCAAGTTCTGATAAGTCACCAGTACCTAAAACAAGTCCATTAGTCTTATTTGCATAATTCATTAAAATAAGAGTTCTAACACGAGCTTGTACATTTTCATATGTTACATCATGATTATTAGGGTCTTGATCAATAGATTCAAAAGTAGCGTTTGAAATCTTGTTAATAGGGCGTTCAAGTACTGTACAACCTAATCCTTCCATTAACATAGTTGCGTTATTCTTTGTTCTATCTGTTGTTGCAAATCCTGGCATAGTAATCGCAATAATATCCTTAGAGTCTTTTCCTAACTTTTCAAAAGTAGCTTTTGCAATAAGTAGTGCTAATGTCGAATCAAGTCCACCTGATACACCTATAACTAGTGTCTTAGCCTTAGTATGATACATTCTCTTATATAGTGCATACTCTAATATATTCGCAATCTTATTGAAGTTAGATTCTAAATCAGTCTTTGGTACAAATGGAGTTTGATCAAGCTTATTTTCGAAAGTGTAGTCATTAGTCTCACTTAGTTCAAATAATACTATTTGATAATTAAAGTTAAGTTTAAAATCATCATGTAAATTAGTATTCATTCTTCTCTTAAAATTAATTTGTGAAAGGTCAATATCTGCATAAACTATTTCAGTTTGTACTGAGAAGTTTTCAGTTTCCTTAAGTAATTCACCTAAAGAAGCAATTACATTGTGGCTCGAATAAACTGTGTCACTTGTAGACTCAAGTGCACCAGCTGAAGCATAAATGTAGGCTCCACCATTTCTTCTTGAGTTTTCTAATACTGTATTTCTTCTTATGACACTCTTACCTAAAGTTTCATTAGAAGCAGATAGGTTTAATATGACATTAGCTCCGTATTGGCTTAAGATATTAGAAGGAGTAACACTAGCCCACATATCTTCACAAATTTCTACACCAATATTTAAATTATGTTTAATATCTTTAAATATAATATTACCAAAAGGAACTTCTACACCATTAAAAATTACACTAGTTAATTCATTATTTAAACTAGACTTAAACCATCTTTTTTCATAATATTCTTTATTATTAGGTAAACTTCTCTTAGGTACAATACCAAGTAAAGTATTCTTCTTTATAATATAAGCACAATTATATAAAGAACCATTCATTTCAAAAGGAGCACCTATCGCAACAATCCCTTCAAAAGAGTTTTCAGCCATAAATTTAATTATAGCTTTATTAGAATCAATTAATAATTCATTTTGGAAGAATAAATCTCCACAAGTATATCCTGTAACTGATAATTCAGGGAATACTGCAATAGAAGCTTTACATCCATTTAAGGCTTCTAACATTCTTTCAATATTATATTGAGGGTTTCCTACTTCAAGTTTAGGTGAAATAGCACAAACCTTTAAAAATCCATCATAAAACATATTATCACTCCTATATAAATTATGTTCTTTTATATATTTATAAACTTTATCATCTAAATAATCTTTGTATTTATCTACATCAGTTCTGATAAGTGAGGCACTAATCTTAAAATCAAATTCAAATATATGAAATTTATCTTTGTATTTAAAATATTTTCTTTCTATTATCTCATTAATATCTATATTATCTCTTTTAAATATAATTATATTATACTTAGATAAGATTTCTTCATATCTAATCCACTTATCAAATTTCTCTAAATTATCTGCACCTATACAAAAATATAAATCACTATATTCTTTAGATAAATATTCAAGCGAGTCAATAGTACCCTTAAATGATTTAGAAGTCATC
>CAVAIM010000105.1:3914-4324 GCA_963588755.1 bacterium
CTTAAACGTATATAAATTATATCATTTTTAATCTCGTTATTAAATAATTTATATCTTATATTTCATATAATAAATTAGGATCAATGCATTCAAAATCATTATCCTCATATCCACTAGTTGAAATGAATGCATATTTAATTTCTTTATCTAATTTAATATTTTGAATTTGTATTATCTCATTCTTCATTTCGTTTAATTTAAGTTCATTTTTATAATACTTAACTTCTATTATCTTAATATAATCTTCAAATTCAAGCGCTACATCAAATTCTCCATTACTCTTTGTTTTAGAATCATCATAATAATATGTTCCTATATTTCTAATACCTTTAATTAAACCTCTATGACTTAAAATACTATAGTAGTTTCTTACAATGTTTTCAAATCTGTGAGAAATAAAAGTATTTAAT
>CAVAIM010000106.1:0-4319 GCA_963588755.1 bacterium
ACATTTATCTTAATAGATAATTTAACATAATTAATATTAGCTTCTTTATTTTCTTTATTAATATCGTCAAATCTTTCCTTCTCATTATCTTCTCTTACAAAAGCCTTAATTACAGAAAGACCTGAGAAGTTTTCATTCGCAAAGTCAGATAACTTCTCATAAGCTTCTTGTTTACGAGAAAATCTCTTCTTCATAATCTTTTCTACAACAAAAGAACCAAAGAATATAATAAGTAGAGGAATGAGTGCGAATAATGCAATCTTAACTGAAAGTCTTAACATCTTAATATATGCAATAAGACCTAGGAAGAACGCATCAACTATTAAAATAGTACCTTCACCAAATACATTTTGTATTACTTCAATATCATTAGTAAAGTAGGATAATAAGCCACCTACTTTAACTTGTTTATAATACTTTTGATCTAATTGTAATGCCTTCTTATATAAATCATCTCTTAAGTCAGTCGCAACTCTAATGCCACAACCAAACACTGTATTTCTCCATCCGAAACGACCTATTAACATAATTAAGCCTACCCCTAGTAGTTGTAAAGAGTAATTAATAATCTTACTATTACCATCACTAAATAAGGTATTAGCTTTAAGTTCATTTACAATAGAACCATATATTTCAGGAATTAATAGTTGAAAGTAGTCAACTAGTACTAAACATGTTACACCTAGAACAAATAAATACCAATATTTCTTGTAAAATTTATTAACATATTTTCCAAATAACATAATTAATCACCTTGACTTACTAAAGATACAATATAATCTATGAAATTAATTTCATCGTTAAATCGCTCAAGGAATGTTTCATACTTAGCGTGAGACATTGGCTCAAAGCTCTTAGCTAAATTCTTATTTTCATAACCATAAGCTATGTATAATTTATTTTTAGATACATAAGAATATTTACCGCTAGTCGCATCACTAAATAATTTATGTTTAATAGTATGATTATTAACTGTGTATACTATATCTTTATCAAACTCAAATATATATATTCTTAAATTTATTAAATCCTTCTTTTTACCAGTATTAGTATATAGTGCACTAAATGATTCTACCTTTGCACCCTTGTATTTACCATATATACAACAAGATATATCAAACTCAGGAGCTAAAGATTCAATATTTAAAGCTTCAAATGCTTCATAATCTTCTTCTTTAAAGTATTGGAACTCTAACTCATCATGTACTGTCTTATTAAATACATTAGCCATTACTCTTTTTCTATCTCTATTAAAACGTGGAGTATAAAGTTTCAAAACTAAGGTAAAAATTAAGATAGAGGCAAACAATGTGATTACTATTGTAAGAGGCCAAACAAATAGAGATAATATAGTACCAATTACATTAATTATAATCCATAAAATAAGATTAGATATTAATACTAATTTTAAATTTGATTTCATTTTTTTAAATAAATTCATGAAGACACCTCCAACTTGAGTACGATAATTTTAAAGATTATATCACAAAAAATAAGCACATACATTAGATGTGCTTATAATTTTTTTATTTTTTTAGTTTCTATTAGCGAAACGCATGAATTTTTAATACAAATAGATACATCTGTGCCTAGGGACGCAACTTTAACTATATCACCTTCACTAAACTCATTAAATATATTTAGTGTATCATATCCATATATTTTATTATCTTCTAACTTTAATTTAGAAGTATCTCCGTAAAATATTTCATCATCTTGAATATATTTAGTAATATTACCTTGAGTCTCAAAAGAGTCAAATTCTTTTCTTAGTGCATTATATGTGCCTTTGATACTCACTTGTCCTTCACATACAATATATTCATCATATGAATCAAAGACTCTTGTTTCATATTCTAAAGTGCGAAGATTTAATTTAATTAAATTAAGTACACCAAAAGGTACTACATTATTTCCACCATCAATATATAAGAAGTTATCTTTTAATTTAGGTAATAGGGATACACTAGTCTTTGAATCATCAAGTAATGCAGTAGGCAAATGACCACATACGTTCAATTCTTTTAACTTAATATTATTAACATCTTCTTTAGTTAATAACTTCTTTTTAATAGACTCAGATAAATCTCCATGAAGTAATAATACCTTATCATTTACAATAAATCCTTTAGGAAAAGAATTAATGAAATCAAAGTACTTCTTATATTTTTGATTAATTATATCTAGGGCATTATAAACATCAAACTCTTTATTGTAATCAATCCCAATGCCAGTATAAAACTCATTTAATATAGTATGTTTTAGTATATGAGAATACTTATATAGTTTGTTTAAATCAGCACCACGCTTAAATTCGTTTACTACATTATCACAATTACCAAGTATTATATATAAATTTGTCTCAGACCTTAACTTGATTAAATAATCTAGAGTTTCTATATTATGATCATCTTTTTCTATTACATCCCCTAATATAAATAAGTGTTCTTTCTTAGTTAAGTTTAGGCTATTAACTACTTTACGAAATAAAGCTATATTAGAATGAATATCTGATATTAAATAAATTGTATTAGAATCTATATTTATATTTTTGATCATAATTACATTATTAAATCTAATAAGACATAGGAAATAAATACTTCCATCTTTGTTGAATATAACATAGATAATTGATTTACATTAAGTCTTATATCTTTCTTTAAATTATATGTTAAGAATCTTAAAAGCTCAGTATCGTTAGCTTTCTCTATTATTGCGCGCTTCTTCTCATAAGTTTTTTGTTCATCAAACTTATCAAGCACATTTCTTTTAAGTGTAGTTTTGTTTAGGGCTTCTAAACTTAAGTCAATTAATTCTTTTGGTGAATATACTTTAAAGTAATTAATATTCATGAATTCTGCAAATACTTCAATAGCACGAATTGCAAACTCTTTCTTTGTTAACTTCTTTACAGTATACTCAGATAAATAATCTAGTACACTACCTTGATAAGCTTTCTTTACATTCTTAATTAAGTTTCTAGCACAATATGAATATACAAGTAATAACTTATCTATTAATTTAGTTTCATCAAAAGGTAGTTCTTCAAACTTTAAGGTATATCTATAACCTTCAAATCTCTTATAACTCTTCATTGTATCTAGATAGCCTAGAGTCATGTTGTTCATGATTGTCTCATGATCAAACTGCATGAATGTACCTAAGTTATGAGTAGGTTTAATATAACGTACAAATCTAGTATTAGTATATTCAGGGTGAGTAGCTTCCATATTTAAGTCAATCGCAACCACTTCGCTAGCACCAAGTCTAAGCGCATAATTGATAGGTAAGTTATCATAATATCCACCATCTACATAGCTCTTACCATCAATCTTACATACCGGAAATACTGGCCAACAAGAAGCTGAAGCTAAAATGAAGTCCTTAATGAAGTTATCGCTTAGTTTGTTCGCAACAATCTCGCAACCCTTCATTTGCGGAAACATTGCGGTTACTATACCAAATGTTACATCGCTTGATTTAATCTTTTCTACATCAATATACTCATCGATTAATTTCTTTAAAGGTCTAATATCAGCTCCTCTGTTAGTCATATAGTTAAGTACCATATTAATAGAGTTTTGACCATTTCTAATACCATTAATAATATCATAACGATCAAAATTAAAACCATATTTCATAATCATTTGAACATTTAACTTTTCCCATAGTTCATAATCCCTATCAAAGTCAGCTTGACAATACATAGCCGCATTGAGACATCCAATAGAAGTACCAGTTACAATATCAAAATGTTCTCCAATCTCATTTAGTGCTTTAAAACATCCAGCCTCATAAGAACCTTTAGCTCCTCCACCACATAATGCAAGTCCCTTTTTCATTTTCCTACTTTCTCCTTTCTCTCATTCATTGAAAATACACAGCCACAATAATCTTGTCTATACATATTAAGCTCTGTACTTATTCTTATACTTTCTTTATAGCCTTCTTCTTTCTTAAAATCAGAATATAAATATTTAATGTTGTATTCACTTTCTAGTTTATATCCTATTTCATTAATCCATCTTGTAACCTTATATGGTGAAATAGATAAACTTGTTGTGAAATAATCAAAGCCAAGTTCTTTAGCCTTTTTTGCAGTATGTTCTAGACGCATCTTATAACAAAGATAACATCTTTCACTCTTTTCACCATCTAATTCATGTCCCTTAACAGTATCATAATACTCTTTAGAATTATATTTATCTTCAATAACTTCTATTCCAAATCTTTTTGCATATTCAATTTGTTCTTCTAGTCTTGTATTAAACTCACTTTCAGGATAAATATTAGAATTAGAATAAAATATAGTAATATCA
>CAVAIM010000107.1:0-4314 GCA_963588755.1 bacterium
AGATAAAAGAGTATGGGCAAGCCATACTCTAATTATTATTTTGCAACATCTGAAGCTCTTGTTTCTCTAATAACAGTAACTTTAATAGTACCTGGGAATTGTAACTTAGCTTCAATTTGTTCCTTGATTTCATGTGCAACCTTAAATGTTGACATGTCATCAACTAAATCAGGATTTACAATAACTCTGATTTCTCTACCAGCTTGAATTGCATAACTTGAAGATACACCCTTAACAGAGTTTGCGATTTCTTCTAAGTTTTCAAGTCTCTTAGTATAATTTTCTAGTGAATCACTTCTAGCACCTGGTCTAGCACTAGATAGTGCATCAGCTGCAGCTACTAATACTGCAATAACACTCTTAGGTGCAACGTCTTCATGGTGAGATGCAATCGCATCAATTACCTCTTTAGGTTCATGATACTTCTTAGCTAAAGATACACCAATTTCAACGTGAGATCCTTCGATTTCATGGTCAACAGCTTTACCAATATCGTGAAGTAAACCAGCACGACGAGCTAGAGTTTCATTTTCTCCAAGTTCACTTGCAAGTTTTCCTGCAAGGAATGCAGTTTCTAGCGAATGTTGTAACACATTTTGACCATAACTTGTACGGAAGTAAAGTCTTCCAATAAGTTTTACTAAATCTGGGTGAATCTTACCAATATTAGCTTTAAAGCAAGCTTCTTCACCTTTTTCTCTAATAGTCATTTCGATTTCAGTTCTTGATCTTTCAACAACTTCTTCGATACGGGCTGGATGAATTCTACCATCACTTACTAATATTTCAAGTGACTTTTTAGCAATTTCTCTTCTAATTGGGTCGAATGAGGAAATAACTACAGCATCTGGAGTATCATCAACAATTAAATCAACACCAGTTAAAGCTTCAATAGTACGAATATTTCTTCCTTCTCTACCTATAATTCTACCTTTAGTATCATCTTGTGGTAATGATACTGTTGTAGCAGTTGTTTCAGAGACTGTTTCACCAGCATATTTTTGAATGGCAAGAGATAATATATTTCTTGCGTTCGCCTTAGCTTCATTTTTTGCTTTCTCTTCCTCATCCTTGATGTAGGTAGCAATCTCAACAGACATATCATCTTTAACCTTATTCATGATAATCTCTTTAGCTTGTTCCTTAGAAAGACTAGCAATTTCCACTAATTTACGTTCTTGTTCCGTAACTAATTCTTGAGCTTTGATATTTAAATTTTCGATTTCTGTTTTCTTTTCATCAATCTTACTTTCTTTATCATTTAATAATTCTTCTCTACGATCTAGATTAGTACTTCTTCTATCTAAAGTATCTTCTCTAACATCAAGCTTTTCTTCAAGTTCAACAACAGTACTCTTTCTTTCCTTAATGTCTTCCTCAGCTTGAGCACGTAAATTATTAACTTCTTCTTTACCTTCTTGAATAGCTTTTTGTTTTAAAACTTCACCTTCTTTAGTAAGCTCTAAAACCTTTTGATTAGCTTCTTCAATCATTTTATCTGCCTTATCTAAACCAGCTTGATGTTTCTTCTTCTCATTATTTTTACATACAACAATAGTAACACCAACACCAGCGGCAGCACTTATCAAAGCAACAAGGATAAATAACACAACTTTCATTTTATTCACCTCTGCTTAAATTATATTTAAATATATTACCCACAAATAATATTTCTTAAATAATACATGTTCGTAATTTCACAACTACAAATAAATTATACAATTTATAATATTTATAGTCAATTCTAGATTTAATTTTAAGGCTTGATCAAATTTTAGAAACAAACTAAATCGTATATAACTTGAAAACGAATGTTTACTATAGTAAAATATTTTTAACACAGGTGATTATATGAAAGAAAATAAAAAATTTAATATTTCAAGAAAATTATTATATATAGGAATCGTTGTCTTAATTCCTATTGTATGCTTACTTATTTGGATGGTTTCAGGATTTGTAGGAAACAACCTAGATTCATCTTTAAAGGATGAGCTTAGTATTACTGAGCTTAATTACAAGAAGCAAAGTGACATCAATGACTTTGTATTCAATTTCCAATTAACAGAACAAACTAAGGCTACAGATTCATCTAGCGGATCTTTAAAGTTTAGAGCTGTATTTACAAAGAATACTAATACAACACCATCTAATGTTACATTTAAAGTTGTAGCCGCTGATTACTGGACACATTATGTAAGTAGTGCTTATACACTATCTTCAGGATTTGCACCAACTACATCAGGTACAACTAAAACAGGTACAATCTCAAGTATTGCCTATTCTAATAAAAATGGTTGGGGTTTAACAAAGAAGGTTACTGACAAACCAGAAATCTATGTTTATTTAAGTTATAAGTTTGAAAATGAATCTGGTAAGATTTCAAACGAATCATACATTGTTAAATATAGTTTTGATGATGTATTCAAAGGTTCAATCAACGCATAAAAAAAATCTGCATTTAATGCAGACTTTTTTTATTCATTCATTTTTTCTCTAATTTTTTCATCAATTTCATTTGAAATCAAAGGATTATCAATTAAGAATTGTTTTGTTTTATCCCTACCTTGACCAATCTTCTCACCATTGTAAGAATACCAAGCTCCACTCTTCTCGATAATATCAAATTGACATCCTAAATCCACTAATTCACCGTAATAAGAAATACCTTTACCGTAAATTACTTCTACTTGGCAAGTCTTAAATGGAGGAGCTACCTTATTCTTTACAACCTTAACTGTAGTAATATTACCTACCGCATTAGCTCCGTCTTTTAATTGTTCACCACGTCTTATTTCAAGTCTAACTGATGAATAAAACTTAAGCGCTCTTCCTCCTGTAGTAGTTTCAGGGTTACCAAACATAACTCCGACTTTCTCTCTTATTTGGTTAATAAATATTGCAACACATTTAGTCTTATCAATGATACCTGCAAGTTTTCTCATAGCTTGAGACATAAGTCTTGCGTGAAGACCTACATGGTTATCACCCATATCTCCGTTTAATTCAGCTTCAGGAACTAGTGCTGCAACTGAGTCAACAACAAGTATATCAATAGAACCTGATCTAATTAAGGCTTCCGCAATCTCAAGTGCTTGTTCACCACTATCAGGTTGAGATAAGATTAAATTATCGATATCAACACCTAGAGCACGTGCATACTTAGGATCTAGTGCATGTTCTGCATCAATGAATGCTGCAAAACCACCACTCTTTTGTGCACTTGCAATCGCATGAAGTGCAAATGTAGTTTTACCACTTGATTCAGGACCATATATTTCAATGATTCTTCCCTTAGGATAACCTCCTACACCAAGTGCATGGTCTAAACTAATAGAACCAGTAGGGATGACTTCTATTTGACTGTCAGCTTCATCCCCTAGACGCATGACAGAGCCCTTACCATATTGTTTTTCAATTTGTTTAAGAGCTTGACTTAAAGCTTCTTCTCTTGAGTCCATAATATTTTCCTCCATTATAATATAGAGAGACTTATTTATTTTTACTCAAGTTAAATTGAAGAAAATACAATTTTTCTATTTTTAATTAAATATTCTAATCCTGAGTAAATAGTAAGTACAGCTGAAATATAGATCATTACACGGCATACTATAGTCATTACATCACTTTGGAATGCACCATTTAAGAAGCATAAAATGATAGTAATCATAGTAAATGCAGTTTTAATCTTACCGCTCCATCCAGCCGCAAGCACTTTTCCTTGTTCAGCTGCCACAAGTCTAATACCTGATACCATTAATTCTCTAATTACAATAACACATACAACCCAAGCCTCAACTGGTGCTCTATAATCATATGATGCACTATTAGTTAAATAATCACTTAGTAAAATAATTAAACTAGAGATTACTAACATCTTGTCAGCTAAAGGATCTGCAAACTTTCCAAATGTTGTAACTTGATTATTCTTTCTTGCAAGATATCCATCAAAGAAGTCAGTAAGACTTGCAACCACAAATATAATTAGATTAATTAAATTTGAAATTGATAAGCTTGTTCTATCAATATAATTATCATTTAATGCTGGAATAAGCGAAATGATAATCATTACAGGAACTAAAATGACACGCATTAAAGTTAATTTATTAGGTAAATTCATAAAATTATCTCCTTTTTAAAATACTTAAAATATTATAGCACAATTATATATGATTTTTCACTTTAAAAAATTAAAAATTAATATTGATTTTCAATGCATATTGATTTATACTTTTAGCTGTTGCAAATTATTATTAATTTTGTTATAATATTATAGCATTATATTACAAGCGGAGGTGAAATAATGGCAAACATTAA
>CAVAIM010000108.1:0-4305 GCA_963588755.1 bacterium
ATAATTTCCCGCTAATGTTAAGATTTTTTTAGGACATTATCCCAAGATATTGACAGATTTAAAAAAGTAGTACTAAGTTTAGTGTTAGTACTACTTTATATATTATCTTAATCTAGCATGTAATAGGGCATCTAATCTATTTAATATAGATTTAACAATCTTTTCAATATCTTCTGTTTCAAGTGTCTTATCATAAGATTCTAAAGTTAAAGATAATGCAATAGACTTCTCATTTTCTTTAACATTTTCACCTGTATAAACGTCAAATATCTTAACATCAGCCAAATTCTTTTTCGCAACCATCTTAACAACATTGATTACTTCATCACTTGAAATATTCTTATCAAGAACAATAGCTAAATCACGAGTTACTGATGGATACTTAGAAATTGATTTGTATGTGAATTCACTTGTCTTTAATGAATATAATAAATCAAGATTGATTTCAAATACATAGCATTCATTTAAATCATGTTCTTTTGCATAACGAGGGTGAATTTCACCGATAATACCAACTCTCTTACCATTAATATCGATATAAGCACTTCTTCCTGGGTGGAAGTTAGTAGGTAAGTCATCAATTGGTGTATATTTTGCAACAAAGTTATATTTAGAAAGAATAGTATCAACAATACCCTTTACAACATAGAAATCAACATTGTTTTTCTTTCCTTGCCATAAAGAAGATTCAAATGTACCTTCAAATGCTGCAGAAACATAAGTTGTTTCAGCTTTATTAGAATATACCTTACCAATTTCAAATAATGCAACATCATTTTGTTTATGAGCCTTATTATAGTTAACATTCTTTAGTAAAGCATTAATTAATGAATGTCTCATTACTGACATTTGATCAGTCATTGGCATTAAAATCTTAACCTTAGACATTTCATCTAAGTTGAAGTCATCAACACTCTTTTCATCTTGTAAAGAATAGTTAATAGCTTCTTTTAATCCTAACATAGCTAAATTATGTCTTAAGCTTCTTACAAATCTTTGTTTATCAGTTAATCCACCTTGAGAGTTAGTGAATGCAAGTGTAGTAGGAATATTATCATATCCATATAAACGTGCAACATCTTCAATAATATCTTGATAACTTTCAAGTAAATCCATTCTTCTTGATGGAAGTGTTACTACAAACTTATCATTTTCTTTAGCATATTTATATTGATATCTATCAAACATTGATGAAATATCAGAATCATTAAAGCTTGTACCTAATACTCTATTAATCTTAGCTGAAGTTATTTCAACATTCTTTTCTTGATACTTAGATTCAACTCCGTTAACACCACTTAAAACTTCACCATCAGCATAAACAGATAATAAATATGCAGCATAGTCTAGAGCTCTATTAACTCTAACAAAGTCTATAGTACGTTCAAAACGAGTTGAAGATTCACTCTTTAAGTCTAGTCTACGGCTAGTCTTTCTAATTTGAAGTGGTTCAAAATATGCAGCTTCAAGTACTACATTAGTAGTTGAATCAGTGATTTCAGTTGAAGCTCCACCCATAACACCTGCGATACATAAAGGAGTTTCTCCATTAGTAATTAAGATATCACCTTTTACAAGCTTTCTATCAACGTCATCTAATGTTTTAATAGTTTCGCCATCGTTTGCTTCTCTTACAACAATGTGATTACCTAATTTATCATAATCAAATGAATGAAGAGGTTGACCTAATTCCATTAATACATAGTTAGTAATGTCTACTACGTTATTGATAGGTCTAATACCTGATGCAACTAAACGTTCTCTCATCCATAGAGGAGATTTTTTAATTTTAACATTCTTAATTGTACGAGTTAAATACTTTGTACACTTATCAGTTAATACATCAATTTGAACAGGATTCTTTTCGCTAACCTCACGAAGTTCAAACTTCTTAGGTTCAACATGTTGATTTAAATTAGCACCTAAATCATATGCAACACCTTCAATTGAAAGTAAGTCTGATCTATTTGCAGTAAGGTCAAGTTCAAAAATATAGTCATTTAACTTTAAATATTCAAGCGGATTTGATCCAACTTGAGCTTCTTCATCAAGTAGATAAATACCATCTTTAAATTCTTCAGGTACATACTTTTCTTCAATACCTAATTCTTGTAAAGAACAGCACATACCATTAGATTCAATACCATGAACCTTAGATGGTTTAATCTTGAAATCACCTGGTAATACAGCACCTGGTAGCGCAACGATAGGCTTTACACCTTGACGCATATTAGGAGCACCACAAACGATTTGTGTATATTCACCTGGTTTAATTTCAATAACACACTTATGTAAATGAGTACCTTCTACTTCTTCACATTCTTTAACATATCCTACTACTAGATTATTTACATTACATAAATAATTAGCACTTTCAAGTTCAGTAATATGATAAGAGAATACTTTAAATAATTCATCTGTTGTAATATTAGATAAATCAAGATAATCCTTTAACCAATTTAGTGAAACCTTCATATTAACGTTCCTCCTTAAATTCATCTAAAAATCTAATGTCATTAGTATAGAAATTTCTAATGTCATCAATACCATACTTAAGCATAGCAACTCTTTCTACACCTACACCAAATGCAAATCCTTGAATTTCATTTGGATCATATCCAGACATTTCAAGTACATGGTTATTTACCATACCAGCACCTAAAACTTCAATCCATCCTGTACCCTTACATGTAGGACAACCTTTACCACCACATCTTGCACAAGATACATCAACTTCTACGCTTGGTTCAGTGAATGGGAAGAATGAAGGACGAAGTCTAATTTCTCTATCTTGTCCAAACATAGCTTTAGCAATTGAAAGTAGAGCACCCTTTAAATCACCCATAGTGATATTCTTACCAAGTACTAAACCTTCCATTTGCATGAATTGATGAGAGTGAGTTGCATCATCTGCATCTCTTCTATAAACCTTACCAGGGCAAATAATCTTAATAGGTTTTCCTTCTTTTAACTCCATTGTACGCGCTTGTACTGGTGAAGTTTGGCTACGTAATAACTTTTCAGCATCGATATAGAAAGTATCTTGCATATCACGAGCAGGATGACCCTTAGGTAAATTTAATTTTTCAAAACAATATAAGTCAGTTTCAATTTCAGGTCCTTCAGCAATTTCATATCCTTGACCAATGAATAAATCTTCCATTTCTTCAATAGTCTTCATTAAAGGATGAATTGTTCCAACCTTAAATTCATAACCAGGTAGAGTAACATCAATCTTTTCTTGATTAATCTTTTCATTAATCTCTTGATCAGTTAACTCTTTTAACTTAGCTTCATATAAATCACTTATACCTTGTTTAGTAGTATTAGAAATTTGACCTACTTCTTTTCTCTCTTCAGGGCTTAAATTACGCATATTTGCCATAATTTCAGCTAAAGGTCCTTTCTTTCCTAACCATTTAGATTTTTCATTAGCTAATTCAATCTTGTTTTTGATTTTCGCAAAAGACTCTTTCGCATTTTCTAAAGCCTTTTCCAAATCTTCTTTCATACTCATAACTATTTTCCTCCTAAAATAAAAAAACGCCCTTAAAAAGGACGAATTATCGTGGTACCACCTTTGTTCAAGTATAACTTTACTTGCACTTAATGCCTTAACGCGAGCACACGGATTTGATTAGAATCACTAGAAAGTGAATTCAATATAATTTATCTTAAAGCTCTCATCATACACTTATTTTCTGTAAAGATAATTATTATATTTACTACTCTTTCATCATTGTTTTAAAATACTAGAAATATTATATATAAATTAAATGTTTATTTCAAGTTATTTAATCCTTTAAATCTTTCACTTTATTATAGTAGACACTAATAAATTTATGTTATAATCATTTCAGGTGATAAAATGGCACGTGCAATTATTAAAAAAACAGGATATGATGCATATGTTGATAATTTAGATTCAACAGATGATATTAAAACTCTATATTTAGGACCTAAATATGAATCAATTCATATAAATCAAGACTTTGATAAACATAATATTTTAGTTATATCAAACCCTTTAGGATTTGAATCAGGACTTGAACCAAATATCTTTGTATATGACGCTTCTAAGGATATCCCTGTAACTAGATGTTTATTTGGTAATGTAATATTTTATAAATATGAAAATAATACATACTCTGACCTAACTGATCAAGATGTAGATTTCATATTTGATTATATTAAAACTTATAACATGACTGAAAAGGATAAAGCAATGGCAGGTTTATTTCAATATGATCCTAAAGACATTGCGTTAAGATTTAACAAGAAATAATATATTGATAAGAGCTAGAG
>CAVAIM010000109.1:0-4291 GCA_963588755.1 bacterium
CACCTAATATTAGACCTGAAGAGGAAGAGTTTAGTTTTAATGATACTTCAAGAAATATCTTTAATAAGGTTAGAGGTTTATCTCATGAACCTGGTGCATATTTTACTCATAAGGGTTTAAGAATTAAGGTCTATGAATGTAAGATTGTTGAAAGTAATGCAAGTGAGGTTGCAGGTACTATACTTGAGACAAAGAAGCATTTAATTATAAAGACTAAAGACTCTAGTATTGAGCTATTAACCATAAAAGTTGAAGGTAAGAAAGAAATGAGTGCTTCAAGTTTCTTAAATGGTCAAAATTTATTTACTAAATTAGATTTAATTAAGTAAAATATTTTGATATAATAGTTAAGTATTAATGGGTACTTATATGGAAGAAACACAACAAGAAAATGAAAAATTAAATAAAAAGAAGAGTATTTCTAGTTATTTCTCATATATATTTCAAAAGTATTTTAGCTTTGAAGCCGGAGTAGACATTTCTAATGATACTCAAGTATTATATAGAAGAAACAAAGTTATAAAGAATATAATATTTGTAACCAACTGGTTATATACTATTATATTATTTATTGTATCTTTTACTGATCACACTAACTTAGTACTTTCAGCTATCTTAGTCCCTATAACATTTTATGTAAACTACAGACTTGGTAAGGTTATAAAAATGAATGAAAACAATTTGTTGAAACAACAGATTGCGATGTATATTCAATGTTTTTATATGTTCTTATCAGCTTTAATTGTCTATATAAAAATGAAGTATTCTACTAATGATATTGATGAAACAGTAATGTATGCGGAAGTTGGATATGCGATGCTTTATGTCTCCCTTGTCGTAGTATCTTTGTATCAAGATAAGAAACTACTACTTGAAATATCTAAGTTATTATTATTACTTGTTACAATAGTTCACTTTACTGTAACATATAATTTTATTAAGATTGGTGAGAATAAAACAGCGTTTGAAACTATTGGTTTAGTTATACACTCTGAAGCATTTAAGGATATTATACTAAGAACTGCTGTATTAGGACTTTTCATGATTATTCTTTATATTAATGTATCAATTTCTCACTTCTTACAAGAAGAAAGAAGAAAAGAACTTGTAAAGAGAAGAGATGTTGAGTCTGCATTCACTGATGTTGTAATCAACATGTATAATGCAAACTTTGGTGATATGTTTATTACTAAGGAAAATAGAGAAGAATCTGGACTTTTAGCTGATATGAGTTATCAACTAGCTAGTTTCTTAGGTCTTAAGATATCTGAGTGTGAGGATATTAAGCATTTCTCTCATATCTATCTTGATACTGATATCAATATTGATAGAATTGCATCTATTCCAAATGGGGATGAAAGATTTGAATGCTTAAGAAAAGAAACGGAAATTGGTTCTGTTGTAGCACAAAGATTATCTTTAAAGAGAAAAGTTGAAAATATTGTGCGTACTCATTGTCAAGGTAGTGTTACTCCTGAATTTATTGATTTTTCAAAGATGGTAAAAGAGCCATGGCGTAATCAAATTATAGCCTTGTGTGATATTTATATCTCACTTAGATCTATAAGAGATTATAAGAGACCATATGATGAGGCTCAATGTGAAAGAATCCTTGAAACTGATTTCAAACAATATTTTGATAATATTGTCTTTGATAGATTTATGACTCTAATTGAGACATTTAAGAATATGTATGAAAGTTATGGTGGTTAATATATGCAAAAGAAAGAATTTATTACTAAAGGCACTTGTGCAAAGAAGATTAGCTTTGAATATGATGATAATATGATTATGCACAACCTACAATTTGAAAATGGTTGTCCTGGTAATCTAAAAGCTATTTCTAAGTTATGTGAAAATAGAAGTTTAAGTGAAATATATTCACTTTTAAATGGTAACACATGTGGTGTAAAAACTACTTCATGTTGTGACCAGTTAGCAAAAGCGATTAAGGAGGTATTATAAAATGAATCGTTATTTTACTAGTGAATCTGTAACTGAAGGTCATCCTGATAAGGTTTGTGACCAAATCTCAGATGCAGTATTAGATGATATATTAGCACATGACCCTAAAGGTCGTGTTGCATGTGAAACAATTGCAACTACAGGTATGGTTGTAGTATTTGGAGAAATTACTACTAATCATTATGTTGATATTAGATCAATTGTTAGAAATAAATTAACTGAAATTGGTTATGTTCGTGGTAAGTTTGGATTTGATGCAGAAAACGTTGCAGTATTGACTTCAATTGATGCTCAAAGTGCTGACATTGCACTTGGTGTTGATGAATCTGCTGATCATGAACAAGGTGCTGGAGACCAAGGTATTATGTTTGGTTATGCATGTGATGAAACTGAAGTTTACATGCCACTTGCAATCACTCTAGCTCATAGACTTGCGAAGCAATTAGCTGATGTAAGAAAGAATGGTACTCTTCCATACTTAAGACCAGATGGAAAAACTCAAGTTACTGTTGAATATGATGAAAATGATAATATTGTAAGAATTGATACTATTCTTATTTCATCTCAACACTCACCAGAAGTTAGTCTTGAACAATTATCAAAAGATATTAAGAAGTATGTAGTTGATGTAATCGTTCCACAAAATCTAGTAGATGATAAGACTAAATATTTATTCAACCCTACAGGTAGATTTGTTATCGGTGGACCTGCTGGAGACTCAGGTTTAACTGGTAGAAAGATTATTGTTGATACATACGGTGGATCTGCTTGTCACGGTGGTGGAGCATTCTCAGGTAAGGACCCATCAAAGGTAGACAGATCAGCAGCTTATATGGCTCGTTATATTGCGAAGAATATCGTAGCTTCAGGTATTGCGAAGAAGTGTCAAATCGAACTTTCTTATGCAATCGGTGTAGCTGAACCTATCTCTATCTTAGTTGATACATTTGGTACATCTAAGGTTAGTGAAGAATTAATCGCTGAAACAGTTAAGAAGAACTTCCGTTTAACTCCAAAGGGTATGATTGAATCTCTAGATTTATTAAAACCAAGATATTCAAAGATTGCAGCTTATGGTCACTTCGGTAGAACTGATGTAGATCTTCCTTGGGAACATCTAGATAAGGTTGAATGTTTCAAAGCTTTATTAAAGTAAATTATAATTAAATAAATAATTAGACATAAAATGATAAGTAAGTCAATGAAAGTTATTTTATGTTTTTTTATTACATAATGCTTAATGATAACAATTATTGAAGACAATATATAATTGTTAAAATTCCAATGATTTAAATTTTAGGTGAATAATATCATAGTAAAGAGTCTGATTCGTATAATTCTTTAGTAGGAAAGTATAAAGATGGGGTTCATTTTAATCATTATCATGCTTATGATTCCGTTAAGGCACTTGATGCAATTGGAAATGAAATAAAAGCTGGACATGCTTGCTTTGGAACACCTATAATTGTTTTAGCAGGGGTAAGAGTGTTGTAAAATGTATTTATATAATGTAAATGAAGAAGCATATCATCTAATATTGTCTAGTAAAAAAATTGATAGTGAATTCTTAATTGCTTGTAATAAGTTACCGATATTTATAAATAATTGCAAGTATGCCTATTTTATTGATGACATTGTCGTACAAGATGATAGAATAAAAGATTTTCTACAAGAAATTACTAAAATTTGTTTAAATAATTTAAAGTTAGTTTGGGTGGATGTAAAAGAATACGAAAAGGAATATAAAATTAAAGAAATGAAAAAAATTAATGTATTAAGTGATGATATTAATATTATTAAATATGCATTAGAATATGACATATATGAGTATTCACGAATGTTGGAATTTGTCTATGAATAAAAAACTTACTAAAATTTATATTTTTTCTATTGTTAGCTTTTGTTTAGCTTTAATAACATTTTGTTATTGTATATTTAATATTATAGATTCTTATAAAGAAAATAACATATTTGATGAAAATTGCAAAAGTGTTTTAGAATTAAAATGTACTTCTCAAATAGGAGACAGTTATGGCTCAGCTATTTGTTATTCTGACGATTACTTAATTACAAATGCTCACTGTGTAATTTATGATTACTTATCTCAAAATATGGAATATGATGAAGTATATGTTAGAAGTTGTGAAGATGTTGAGTATACAAGAGTTTATGTTTACACATTTAATATAGATTTAGACATTGCTGTTTTAAAATATGATAGTAATAAAATTAACTGTAAAAAATTCAAAGTTAATAAAAAACATGTAAAATCTAATGATGAAGTCTACTCAATTGGAAATGCTTTGAATCATGGAATATCTATAAC
>CAVAIM010000110.1:0-4289 GCA_963588755.1 bacterium
ATTTTGGGTATAATGCGTTTAGAAGCGGTCAAGAGGAGATTATAGATTCAATAATAAATAAACAAAATATATTATGTATATTACCTACAGGTGGAGGTAAGAGTTTGTGTTTCCAAGTCCCAGGACTAGTAATGTCAGGTCTTACTATAGTGATATCACCACTAATTAGTTTGATGAGTGACCAAGTAAGAGCGCTAAGAGAAAAAAGGATAAACGCAAGATTTATTAATTCTAGTATGTCTTATTTAGATCAAAAGACTGTACTTGATGAGATTAATGAAAATTGTTTAAAGTTCTTATATGTATCACCTGAAAGATTTAATAATAAAGAGTTTTTATCTGTTATTAAAAACTCAAATATCTCTCAGATTGTATTAGATGAAGCACATTCTATTTCAATTTATGGTCATGACTTTAGAAAAGAATATTCAGAAATCTATAAGTGCTTATCATACTTTAAAAAGCTCCCTGTAGTATCAGCTTTTACCGCTACTGCAAGTCAAAGTGTAATTGATGATATTAGAATGAGTACTAAGATTGATTTTCAAATATTTAAGTTTGGATTTGATAGAAAAAACTTATTCTATGAAACATATAAGTCTGAAAATAAGGTAAGAGACATAAAGAAGCTTATTGATACTCATAAGGGTGAGTGTATGATTATATACACTCTTACAAGAAGAAAGTGTGAAGAGTTTTATAATAAATTTCAATCATTAGGCTATAATGTGTCTTTGTATCACGGTGGACTTGATAGTGATATTAAGAAACATAATGAGCTTGAATTCATGAAAGACAAGACTAATATAATGTTTGCGACTAGCGCCTTTGGTACTGGTATTGATAAGCCTAATATTAGACTTGTTATAAATGTAGGATTTCCGATGTCTATTGAAGATTTATCTCAACAACAAGGTCGGGCAGGGCGTGATGGAAACCCTAGCCGATGTGTTTTATTATATAACATGTCCGATAGATATGAAAATGAATACTTTATTAGTGCTTTAGATGACTCTAATCTATCTAAAAATGAAATTAAAATATTAAAGAAAGTTAAAAGAGAAAAACTTAATGAGGTTATAGGATATGCCGAAACTAACAAGTGTTTACATGAATATATGTGTGCCTCATTTGGAGAATTAATTAAGTCACGATGCAATAATTGTTCTAATTGTATGAAGGAATATAAGGAAATAGATGCAATTGACGATGCAAGGCTTGTATTAAATACTATTAAATTAACTAATGAAGCATTTGGAACTAATATGATTTCAAAAATTGTTACAGGAAGTAAGGATAAAGAAATTAAAGAGAAACTTCTTAATAGACTTAAGACCTATAATAAGTCTATTAAGTCGATGAATGAAATTAAAGAAATTATTTCTAATATGTTAAATGATGGGTATTTAGAAAGAACTAATGGTGAATACCCTAAACTAAAACTAAATGATAATAGTGAAATATTATATAATTCTAAAGATTATAAAATAAAAATATAATTTAATAGTTGACTAACTATTCAACTAATGATAATATAAAGGTGTAAAAAGAAGAAGGTGATTATATGGATTTATCAAAGATTAAGAACAGTATGCCATCCCAAGATGAAATAAATGATGTATCTAATCTATTTAAAGTATTAGGAGATCCTACTAGAAGTAAGATTTTATATACTTTAGAAGAAAGTGAACTTAATGTATCTGAGATTTGTGAATGTGTAGATATGAATAAATCTGCAGTATCTCACCAATTAAGAATATTAAGAGATGCAAAGTTAGTTAAATCAAGAAAAGATGGTAAAGAAGTATATTATTCTTTTGATGATGAACATATAAGTACTATCTTCAAATTCGGTTTAGAACATATTAATGAAAGGAAATAGAAAAATGAAAAAAGTATTTAATATTGATGTAGATTGTGCAGCTTGTGCACTTAAATGTGAGGAAGCAATCAAGGCTGTTGAAGGTGTAGATGATTGCAAGATTAATTTCATGACTTTAAAGATGACTTTAGAAGCTGAAGATATTGATAAGGTTTTAAAGAAATGTTTAAAGGCTGCAAAGAAAGTTGAACCTGACTTTGAAATTTTAGACTAATTATATAAATAGCGCTTTAAAAGTGCTATTTAATTTTAAACTAATAGTTGAATAAGTATTCAACTATTAAAGGAGGATATATGAGTAAAAAGTTAAAGAAGAAATTAAAAAGAATAATAATTGCACTTGTATTATTCTTTATTGTATTAATTACTAATCTAGTACTTGAGAATGCCTTCGCTGAGAAATTCCCTAATGGTATTGCAAGTATAATAAACAATAAGTATGGATGGTTATTACCATTTGCACTTTATTTCTTAATTTATATTTATATCGGACATGATGTATTAAGAAAGAGTGCTATCAACATCTCTCATGGTCAAGTATTTGATGAGAACTTCTTAATGGCAGTCGCTACTCTAGGTGCATTCGGTCTTGGAATATACACTGGTATTACTGAAGGAAAGCCTGAGGGATTTGATGAAGCTTGTGCAGTACTTTTATTCTATCAAGTTGGTGAATGGTTCCAAGCTTTTGCGGCAGGTAAATCAAGAAAGTCTATATCTGAACTTATGGATATTAGACCTGATTATGCAAACCTTTATGTTGATGGTATTGCAACTCAAGTTGATCCTAGTGAGGTTTCAATTGGTGCAATCATTCAAGTAAAGCCAGGAGAAAAGATTCCTCTTGATGGTGTTATTGTAAAAGGTGCCTCAACACTTGATACTAAGGCTTTAACTGGTGAATCTTTGCCACAAAACGTTGAAGTGGGAGACAAAGTATTATCTGGTACAATAAATATTTCAGGTATACTAGATGTAAGAGTAGAAAAGACATTTGGTGAATCTACCGCTACTAAGATTTTAGATTTAGTTGAAAATGCTTCTAATGAAAAGTCTAAATCCGAAAGCTTTATTACAGTATTTGCTAAGTATTACACACCTATTGTTGTAATACTTGCAGTAGTACTAGCTTTTGTACCACCTCTAATTAATACTATTATGGGAAACTATCATACATGGTCTACTTGGATATATAGAGCTCTAAGCTTCTTAGTAGTTTCTTGTCCTTGTGCTTTAGTTATATCAGTACCACTATCTTTCTTCTCAGGTCTAGGGGGAGCTAGTAAGAATGGTATTTTAATTAAAGGATCAATTCACCTAGAAAGATTTAATAAAGCTAATATCTTTGTATTTGATAAGACAGGAACTCTAACACATGGTAATTTTAATGTAGAAGAAGTAGCGCCAGTTAACCTTGAAAACGAAATCCTAAGATTAGCCTCAATTGCCGAAGCTAACTCAAATCACCCTATTGCTAAATCAATTGTAGCTAGATACAGCGGTGAGATTGATAAGTCATATAATCTAGAAGACGTACAAGGTATGGGTGTAGTCGCAAGAAAAGACAATGAGGTTATCCTTTGTGGTAATGAAAAATTAATGAAGAAATTTAATATAGAAGTAGAAAAGTGTACTAAAACAGGGACAATAGTATATGTAGCTCAAAATAATTCATATATAGGATACATCTTAATTAAAGATGAGATTAAGAAAGAAAGCTTAGATACTATTAGTTATTTAAATAGTATTAATGCGCGCACTGTAATGCTTACAGGGGATAATAAGGATATCGCAAGTGAAGTTGCAAATAAACTAAAATTAACTGATTATAAGTATTCACTCCTTCCTGAAGGAAAAGTTGAAGAAGTAGATAAGTTATTAAAGAGTAAGAATAAAGATGAAATGTTATGTTTTGTAGGAGATGGTATTAACGACGCTCCTGTAATCATGAAATCTGATATTGGCCTTGCGATGGGTGGTGTCGGAAGTGATGCGGCTATCGAAGCTAGTGATATAGTTTTAATGAATGATGATTTATCTGGTATTATTACATGTAAGAAGATTGCAAAAAAGACTATGAGAATAGTATATGAAAATATTGTATTTGCACTAGTTGTAAAGGTACTTATTTTAATACTTTCAGCTTGTGGTATTACTAATATGTGGTTTGCAGTATTTGGTGATGTAGGTGTTGCGTTTATCGCAATTCTTAACGCAATGAGAGCTAATTCTAATAAATATTAATATAATAGTGAGAACTACGTAAAAAATTACGTAGTTTTTACGCTTTTTATAACTATTATTTTTTTCTTTATGGTATAATGAAACATATTAATTAAGAGGACAATGTATGAAAATTTCTAAGAACATATTTATAAAAATTTCATATTTGATATTGTTAATAACC
>CAVAIM010000111.1:0-4245 GCA_963588755.1 bacterium
GATTAAGTGTGTAGATAATACCATTACCTTAAAATATGAATATTCTCATAATATGTATTTATACATAAAATTTGTTGTAGATACAGATGGAACATATTCTCATATTTCAGATAATTTAATTATAGAAAATGCAACTAATACAAATATTTATGTTTCTCTAACTACAACATATTACTATAAGAAACCATTAGAGTACTTAAACAATTTATTTAATAATTTAGATTATGATTCTATTGTAGAAAGACATATTAAAGATTACACAAGTCTTTATAATAGACAATATCTAAAGACAAATGATGAATTCTTAGATTCAATGTATAATTTTTCAAGATTTTTAATGATATCAGGTTCTAGAGTAGGAACACTCCCTTTAAACTTACAAGGTATATGGAATCAAGATATATTTCCTGCATGGGATTCTAAGTATACAATTAATATTAACTTAGAAATGAATTACTTTAATGTGTTTGGTTCTAATTTAGCTGATTTAAGTATGCCTTACTTTGAACTACTTAAGAGTATTCATAAGTGTGGTAAAAAATTAGCTAAGGAGATGTATCATTCAAGAGGCTTTGTAGCTTTCCATAATGCGGATATTTATGGAGATGTTGCACCTCAAGACAAATATCTACCTGCTACCCTTTGGCCATTTGGTGGAGCATGGATGTCTATTAAAATCTATGATTATTATGAATATACTTGTGATTTATCTTTCTTAAAAGAATATTTCTATATATTAGAAGACGCATGCTTATTCTTTAAAGATAATTTAACTTTAATTGATAATGAATATAGAATGATACCTTCTATATCACCTGAAAATAGTTATATATTAAACTCTGAAGTACTTCATATATGTAAAGGCGCCACTATGGATAGTGAAATATTATATGATTTATTTTCTTCTTATTTAAAGGCTATTAAGGTATTAAATATTAAAGATAAGTATAATATTCAAGATTTATTTGATCATTTACCTAAACTTAAAATTGGTGTTCATGGTCAAATTGTCGAATGGGATAAAGACTATGAAGAGGCTGAGCCAGGACATAGACATATCTCTCAAGCTTATGCATTATATCCATCTAGAGCGATTAATCCTGATACAAAAGAATTATACGTAGCCGCAAGTACAACTATTAAAAGAAGATTAGCTAATGGAGGAGGATATACTGGTTGGTCTGCTGCTTGGCTTATGAATATGGCTGTAAGACTTAGAGATAAAGACTTGTTTGATCAAGTATTAACTAAGTTTAAGAATAATTCATTATCAAAAACTAGATTAGACCTTCATCCACCATTCCAAATTGATGGTAATTTTGGTATAGCTAGCGCTATATATGAGCTACTTATTTATGATTCTAGTGATTATATTGAATTATTACCTATGAAATATTTATCTAGTGGTGAATTTAGAGGTGCTTGTGTTAGAGGTGGATTTGTTATATCTTTTAAGTTTAATAATTATCAAATAACTTATTTAAAAGTAGAAGGAGCTCCTAATACTCATATCAAGATTAAGGGTAACTTCGCAATTGATGTAGATGATATCATTTATTTAGATGATTCTAAAGTAAAGGAATATATTTAATAATATATAGATACTATTTTATACTTAATTGTAAGAATAGTATCTTTTTTATTATTTTAAATATTAAATTATAATTGTATCACTCATTAGAACTAATATTGATGATTTATCTAATATATTGTATAATAATTATAGATAAAATATTATCTATTATATAGTAAATAATAGGTAAATAGATAAAATATTATCCGTAGGAGGCATTATATGATATTTGAAACAACTGATGAAATCATTTTAAATGTTGCGAAAAGATTTAAAAAAATAAGAAAGAGTAAAGGTATTACTCAAATTGAATTATCTAAAATGTCTAATGTGTCTTATGGCTCTATTAAAAGATTTGAAACTAAAGGAGAAATATCCCTTGAATCATTAACTAAATTATGTGTTGCCTTAGATATAGTTGATAATATTTGTAAACTGTTTACTGATGTCACATTTTCTAGTATTGATGAGGTGATAAGATATGGAAAAAATTAATGTTTATTACAATGATTTAATTGTAGGGTATTTAGCTCGGTATGAAGATAAGTACGCTTTTGAATATGATAGCGCATGGCTTGAGAATGGATTTTCAATATCACCATTTTCTCTTCCATTAAGGAGAGGTGTATTTATTCCTAAAAAAATGGTATTTAATGGTTTCTTTGGAGTGTTTTCAGACAGCCAGCCTGATCAATGGGGAAATCTATTATTAGATAGATATTTAAAGAAAGAAGGTATTAATTCAGTTGATGGATTAGTTAGACTTTCATTGATTGGAAAAAATTGTATGGGCGCATTAGAATACGAACCAAATCAAGTTATGAAAGAAAATTTTATATTTGACTTAGATAAGTATCAAGAAGGTGCAAATGAAATTTTAAATAATCAAGATAGTAAAAATATTGACTATTTATATCGTTTTGGTGGATCATCAGGTGGTGCTAGACCAAAAGCTTTAGTTAATGTTGATGGGTGTGATTGGATTATAAAATTTGAATCACATTTTGATTTTAAAAACTTTGGAGAATGTGAATATAATTATGCACTAGCTTGTAAAGAAATCGCTATAGATATGCCAGAGGTTAGATTATTTCCTTCTAAAACTAATTCAGGATATTTTGGAATAAAAAGATTTGACCGTATTAATGGAAAAAAGATTCATATGATTACTGCAGCGGCCCTACTAGAAGCTGATTTTAGAAGTCCTTGTTTAGATTATAGAGACTTATTTAAATTAACTAATATATTAACAAATAATAACAAAGACGATATTAAAAATTTATTTTTAAGAATGTGCTTTAATGTATATGCACATAATCTAGATGACCATGCGAAAAACTTTTCTTTTATATATGACTCTGAATTAAAAAGTTATAGATTATCCCCTGCATATGATATGGTTTATAGTAATACTTATTTTATGGAACATACTAGTAAAGTAAATGGAAAAGGAACTAATATCTTAGATTCTGACTTAATTAGTGTTGGAGAAAAAGCAGGGTTAAGTGAAGAATATATGAAAGAAGCTATTAATAAAACTAAAGAAGTAGTGAAAATTAGATTATCAAAGTATTTATAGTTATTAATGTCTTAGTAGATAATTGACCCATCGTATTAATTCGAAATTGACCCAGTGTATTAGTTTAATATTGACCCGTTATTTATTTTAAAATGATTATTGATAAAATTTTAAAATAGGTTATTATTAGTTTATATAATAATACTACGTATGTAGTGAATGGAGGGAAATATGAGAAGAAATATAGTAAAAGTATTAGCTTTATCAACGGTTATGGTTTTAGCTAGTTGTGCATCAGATAATAAAGTAAGTGGAAATATCTATTATGGTAATTCATTCAAAGATACGAGGGGAATGGTATTAAGTTATAATATTGATAAGGTTTTATCATCTGGTAGTAGAATTAGTGGTACTCTTTTAAAACAAGAAAACGCTGAATTAAAAACTTCATATTATTTAGCTTATACACCATATAATCCAACATCACCTTATGAAAATGACGAAACTGTTATAATGACATGGACAGATACTATGTTTGAATCTAATACAGAAGTTAAGTATGATATAGAATTGGATATTGAAAAAGTATTTGTAGATACAAAGAAAGATGATACTGTTTTTTTCTTAATTTATAGTGATAACTTTAAGGCAGGAGATCTTACTACATTTGCATATACTGAATTTAGATATAGATGGGTTAATGATAAAGTTAAATTAATTTTAGAATATTAGAAATAACTGTGAGTACTTGAAAACTTCTAAAGTATTCACAGTTTTTCTTTTATATTTAAATTAGTCAGCTATTAACTAATATTGATATTCTAATATTAAAGATATAAAATGAAATTAATTAATATAGAGTTAAAACTAAAATAAGTTACATAGAAAACATTTTGGTTATAATAAGGAGAGATTATATGAGTTTAATTATTTCACATTTATTAGCGTTATTAAATTAAAGGTGTAAGATATGAAAAAAATAATTATAAGTACATTTTTGTTTTTATCATCTATTATAGTATTGTCAAGCTGCAAAGGTCGTGATTTAACAAATTGTCATTCAGTTAATGATTCGTGGGTAGAAACGTATGATGATGTGGAATATAGTTTTAAATATTTATCTTGCCAAACTGATAACCTGTATTTAAGAATA
>CAVAIM010000112.1:0-4243 GCA_963588755.1 bacterium
ATATTAAAACAACAGTATATATCAAACTACTAATTAATAGTAATACGTTATATAACTTGATTTTTTTCATATAACACCTCTGTTAATTTATTAACACTATCTCTTTCACATTCTTTAAATGATTCATATTTCTTGTATTTGCATTTTCTTGCTAAACATATAGGAAATACTTTGCAATCTAGGCACTCATCATATTTTAGTGTATCGAAATAATTATCATTTACATCAAAGTTCTTAAATGTTCCAAACATATTTTCCTTGTTTTCAAGCATTACAGTACACTTCAAAACTTCTCCATCAGGATTTATCGAAATATGATTTTTAAGATTTGCATAACATGGTCCAAGTTTGTCAAATAAAGTATTATTTGCAAGATTTAAACCATTTTCTTTAATGCATCCTATAAGTTCTTTTCTTCTTTCTTCTTTTAAAATATCCTCACATCCATAATGATTCTTTCCCCAATTTTCTATTGCGTGTACACTAAATGAAAATCTATCATCGGATTTTAGATAAGACATTTCTTTATAAAATTTACTATAATCTGAATTAGAATCAAAATTAGTACGAATGTTTATATGAAATTTAAGACTAGATTTATGTGCTTCATTTATATTCATACATATTTTACTATAAGAATCCTTACCATTTAATAATGGTCTATAATGATTATGAGTTTCACTTGCACCATCAATTGTTACTTGAAAGTAATCAATGTGTAAATCAACTAATTCTTCTAACATTTCTTTATTAATTAAATAGAAATTAGTTGTCATATCACTATAAACTTTAATATTATTTTTTACAGCGTATTTAATGAGTTTTCCCATAAAATAAACTATATCTTTAAAGCATAAAGAAGGTTCTCCACCGAACCATGATATTCTAATACTCTTTAAATCATTTAATTTTTGTATTTCTGATAAAACTAAATCATATGTCGATCTATCAATCACTTTTTTATTCTTGTTCTCATAACAATACAAACAAGAAAAATTACAATTCATAGTAGTAAAAAATGTAATATTTAAATGATTTTTATAATAACTCTCTATCTTTTTAAGTACTCTATTAGTTTCATTTATATCATCATCTACTAAAAATCCATTTTTATATAATGCATTTATTTGTTCATCATTAAAACTACTAAAATCATCATTAAGTATACTAGCTATATAATTTGGGCTTAGTTTAATCAAAGAACCTGTTAGGGAGTTGTAGATATATTCTTTAAAACAAATAATATATTTTGATTTTTTCAACATAACACCCCCTAATTAGTGATAAACCACCGTTTTAATAAAACAAAATTCGTAATAATTAAACTTTATAGCAATTATAAACCTCAAAATTAAAATTGTCAATCTTATTACTTTATTGCACCCGATTTTTCACTAATAATTCACGTATTTAATTTCAAAAGAAAAAAGGTTGCTAAAACACGAACCATTCATCACATTTTAAGCAACCTTTATTTCTATTTGTTTTCTATTTTATTTATCCATAAATTAGGATTTTCTTGTTTAAAAATAAATGATCCCATTACTGCAATATCAGTACCTTTATCTTCAACAAGACTATATGTTTTATCATTAATTCCACCATCTACTGAAATTAAATAATTTAAATTGTGTTCTTTTCTATAATTATAAAGCCACTCTATTTTATCTAAAGAATTAGGCATAAAGCTTTGTCCACCAAATCCTGGTTCTACTGACATAACTAATACTAAATCAAGATTGTCTAAATAAGGTATTAATACATCAGGATTAGTATTAGGCTTTATTGAAATACCTGCTTTCATTTGATAAGAATGGATTAAATCGATTGTTTCTTTAATATCTGACTTAGCTTCGATATGGAAAGTTAGATAATCACTTCCTGCATCCGCAAAGTCTTTAACATATTTAATAGGATCAATAATCATTAAATGAGTATCAAAAATATGATTAGGAAATTTCTTTCTAATAGATTTTTGAATCATTGCACCAAATGAAATATTAGGTACAAATACACCATCCATTACATCAATATGTAAGATAGAACATTCATTAACTCTATTAATACTTGATTCAAGACTTGAAAAATCTGCACTTAAAATTGAAGGAGCTACTCTCATTTTTAATACCTCTTATTATCATTTATAATTTTATCATATATCTTTAAATAATTGTCATATCTAGACTTTAAAATAGTCTTACCTACCATCGCTCTTACACCACAATCTTTTGATGTTGATAAATGCTTACAATCTTTAAATCTACAACATGAAGAATCAAAATCAGGAAATAATTCAGCTAATTCATCACTTGATACAAAGATTTCAAGTTTTGAAAATCCAGGAGTATCACCAACAAGTCCACCAAATTCTTGATATAAATGAATTTGTCTTGTTGTATGTTTACCTCTATTTAATGCACTACTAATTTCTTGAGTTGCAAGATTAAAACCAGGAATCAATGCATTAATGAAAGTTGACTTACCTGCTCCAGTTTGACCTGTTAAAACTGTAACCTTATCTTTTAGTAATTCTTTAATACTATCTAAATTAATACTACTATCCTTACTATTAACATAGAATACTTCATAATTTAGTGTGTTCTTATAATAATCCATAGTAGATTTAATATTATTTAATTCCTCTTCACTAGCCTTATCAATTTTAGTAATGATAATTATAGGTTTAATATTACTAGTCTTTAAATTAACAATAAATAAATCTAATAAGTATGATGAGAAATCTGGTTCTTTTGCAGACATTACTAAAAGTATTTGATCACAGTTTGCAATACATGGTCTAATTAAATCATTAAATCTAGGTTCAATGTTAGTAATATAATTAATACCATCATTAATTTCATATTCTACAATATCACCAACCTTAGGTGATAATTTAATGAACTGTGTATCAATTTTATTAGATAATTTATTATTATTTCCTTTATTAAATGTAGAATTTTTATCAAGCTTAACTTTTCTTAATTTACCTCTAGCCTTAGCTTCAATAATATTACCATTATCAAGTACTTGATAAACTCCTGCGTTTAAATTAACTATTCTTCCTTTAAGCATAATTACCTTACTTTTTTATATTATTACTTCTAAGTTGACCACATGCTGCATCAATGTCTGATCCTTGTTCAAGACGAAGTGTTACATTCATACTTCTCTTCTTTAATTGATCATAGAATTTAGTCATATGTTCTTTTGTTGAACGTTTAAATGGTTTTTCCTTAACTTCATTATATGGTATTAAGTTAATATAAACATTTAATCCATGTAATAAATCAGCTAATTCGTTAGCACATTTAACTGAATCATTTAAATCATTAATTAAGATATATTCAATAGTTACTCTTCTATTAGTTAATTTAATATAATCACTAATAGCTTTAACTAATTCTTCTATTCTATATGCCTTATTAATTGGCATGATTTGATTTCTTATCTCGTTGTTTGGAGCGTGCAATGAAATTGCAAGATTAGATTGTAAGTTTTCACTTGCGTAATCATAAATCTTTGGTACTAAACCACATGTTGAAACTGAAATATGTCGAGCACCAATCTCTAAGCCGTGTGCATTATTTACAATACGTAAGAAACGCATTACATTATCATAGTTATCAAATGGTTCACCTATACCCATTACTACAATATGAGATACATCACGTCCTGATTCTTTAATTACAGACATGATTTGCATAACCATTTCACCTGCAGTAAGATTTCTTAGCTTCTTATGCATACCTGATGCGCAGAAAGCACAAGTCATATTACAACCAACTTCACTAGTAACACATACACTTGTTCCATAATTATGAGTCATTAATACAGTCTCAATTAAATTACCATCTTCTAATTTAAATAAAAACTTCTCAGTTCCATCAACACTTTTTTGATGTACAACAACTTCATAAGTATTAATAGTAAAATCTTTCTTTAATTCTTCGATTACTTCTTTTTTCATTGTAGTGATTTCATCAAAAGAATTAACTCTTTGTCTATAAACAGCCTCAAAAAGTTGAGTAGCTCTATATGGTTTTAAACCTTTAGATATAAAATATTCTTTTAATTCATCACTTGAAATATCATAAATACTTCTCATATTTACCTCTTCTAAAATTACCAAGTAATTATAGCATATTCTTTACATTTTTAAAAGATTTAAAAAAGTAGTACTAAGTTTAGTATGATTATCTTGTGATAATGTCTTAAGTGTTATCTTGCGATTATGTCCCAATAT
>CAVAIM010000113.1:0-4223 GCA_963588755.1 bacterium
ATTATTCTAAGCTTTGTTTATAATCTTTAACTAATGCATCTACATCATTTAAGAATGTAGGTAATTGTTCCCAGTTTTCAAGTTTTGCACCACTTGCTTTCGCATGACCTCCTCCGCCATACTTATTAGCTAATGTCTTTATTTCAGGTCCACGTGAACGAAGTCTTATTCTAATTTCATCTTTAGAATATTCCATCATTAAGCACCATACAGGATATCCTTCAATACCAGCTAGGCTAGATACTTGGTTTGCAGCTTCTTCATTAGTTACTCCAAAGTCTTCTACAACTTCACGAGTCATACAAATATATGCACAACCATTTTCTGTAGCCTTAAAGTTATTTAAAACATAACCTGTAAGCTTTAGTGTCTTTAGAGTAGTAACTGATAGATTATTATCTACCTCTTCAATATTTACACCACAAGATAGTAAGAATGCAGCATCAACAAATGTATTAGGTGTTACTGAATCAAATCTAAATCTACCACTATCTGTTACTAAACCTACATATAGAGGGAATGCAGCACGAGGAGTAACCATAAGCTTCATTTCACGTGCAAAATCAGTAATGATTTGTGTACAGCTTGCAGCTTCTTCTTCAACATACTTAATATCTCCATATGGAGTATCTTCAATATGATGGTCAATCTTAATAAGTTTTTTTGCAAACTTATATCTTTGATCACTAATACGTTCTGAATTACCACAGTCTACAACAATCGCAAGTGCTCCCTTATATAATTCATCTTCTGCTCCATCAGGAACACCAACAAAACGAACATATTCGCTTGTTTCACCAACTACATATACATGCTTGTCAGGGAAATTATCTAAAATTAAATATTTAAGACCAAATTGGCTACCAATACAGTCTCCATCAGGTCTAGTATGACCGTGAATTATAATAGTATCATATTTCTTTATAGTGTTTAATATTTTTCTAAATACCTTTTTTTTCATTTTCAATCATCCTTTCATCAAAGTCCTTTAATACTTGTTTAGCCATCTCAAAGCTTTCAATTGTAGCACCACAAGCTTGGTCGTGTCCTCCACCACCATACTTTTTCGCAATATCTACAATAGAGAAACCACGAGATCTAAATTCACATACAACCTTACCGTTCTCATCCTCAGTAAAGTTAGCCCAGATATTAATACCCTTAATACCAGCCATAACATTTACCATACCACGAGAACAATCATTAAATGAAATATTATATTTCTTTAAATCTTCTTGTGTATTAAACATATAAGCTACATTATGTTCTGTAGTTATAAACCTAGAAGTAAATAGAGCAGTTAACTTCTTCTTTTCTAAAGTTTCTACATATAACTTATTATATATTTCTTGAGAATCAAAAGAATAATCCATTAAATCAGCCGCAATTCTAAGTGTTCTAGAACTAGTTTCATTATATTGAAATCTACCACTATCAGTAACAATTCCAGTATACAACAATCTAGCTGAATCCTTAGATAATTTGAATTTATTTTTCATTAGAATTTCTGCAATATATTCAGCTGCAGCAGCTCTTGTAGAATCTACAATAAAGTGTTTATCATCTACAATATTAGATTTATTAGTATGATGATCAATAATATAAATTTCTTTACCTAATTTATATCTTTCATCAGATAACATATAATCAACGGCTACGTCAACTATAATAACTAATGCATCTTTATATACTGAATCATCTATAGTATCCATTTCACCCATAAATTCAATACGTGGATTAATATCACCTACTGCATATACCTTCTTCTTAGGATATGTATTTAAAATTGTATATTTTAAACCCAATTGACTACCAATCGCATCTCCATCAGGACGATTATGTCTATGAATTATAATAGTATCATATTTCTTTATAGCCTTAATTAACGCTTTTATATTTCTTTTCATATGAATCTCCTTTTAGTAACTATATAATATATCATTAATCTTATAATTTGTCTAATCTAAATAGATAATTACTTAACTATTTCCCAATATCCTATTTTTTTAGACCCAATTCTAATGATAATATTATTTAATGACAATTTATCCAATGAACGTTGAATTGTGCGAGGAGTTAAATTTAGTTTTTCACCAATTTCTTCTCTAGTAAATTTGGGATTTTGTTTTAACAATTTAACTACCTTTTCATCGGTTTTAGTTAAATTTGAGGTGTTTTGATCATTTACTATACTATTATTAGACTTATTTTTACTTCTTTCAAATACGAATGAGAAACCATCTGGATTATTTTCGTAAAAGAAACCAATTTCATTATCTTTGCATAATTTAAAAACTTTTTTGAAACCACTACCAAACATTTCTACATCTTTAGATTTATAAAGAGTATTTAAAATAACCTTATTTCTTGGTTGTGATTTTCTATTTTTTAACGCGAACATTTCAGGAGTCATATTTTGTGGGAATTCACCTGGATTATAAATTTCTATTTGTGTAGGAGTTATGTCTATCTCGTTTTCTGTAACTCCTCTATAATCAGCATGTGCAAAAGAATTAACTATAATTTCTCTTATAGCTTCTACAGGTATTTCAGGAATTTCAATTCTTTTCGTACCATTACCCAATTCAACGCGCCAATTCATCTTTTCTAATATGTATGAGTAAGCATAGTTAATCAAATTATAAATATTATCTTCTATTCTTCTAATATCTGAAAAATTAATTCTCTCATCAGTAACATAAACTGCAATTTTTAATACGACTGGCTTTCTGCTTGAAAATAAATATAGTCCAGCATTAGTAAAATAACCATCTTCCATAAGGCCTAATTGTTCTAATAAAGCTTTTTCGTCATAATTATCCATCAATTGCAATCTTCCACAACTAGTAGCACTTTCATAATAGTGTTTTAATGCATCTTTATCTAAATACGAAATATCATATTTAGTTATGTTATTTTCCCATAATGATTCATGATCACTAACAGCAAGTGCACTTTTTAACTCGTTCGTAGTCATAATTTCTGATCTGTCTACAATTCTTTTATAATATCTTCCATAACATGAATATGGTCTTTCGCTTCCTGAAAATGAAACCTTTATACACTTTTTGCCATCAAGTTCAACTTCACATATATTAGGAAAAATCATTGGTTTAATTGCTTCTTTAATTGTTTTAGCCACATCATCTAATGTGGATTTGCCAATTTCTTGACCTATTACCTCTCCATCTGGCTTAACACCAAAGAAAAGAGTCCCTACACCATGTTTATTTAATATTGCGCAAATATCAACCATTGCATCTTTAATCTCACCAGTTGTCTTTTTAAATTCTAATACTTCTGTCTCAAAGCCTAAGTTCATAATCCCAACTCCTTTGCTTAACTAAAGTATAACATTATTTTTAGAAAATGTCACTTTAAATGTCACTTTAAATGTCACTTTAAATGTCACTTTAAATGTCACTTTAAATGTCACTTTAAATGTCACTTTAAATGTCACTTTAAATGTCACTTTAAACTCTTATAATTTTTGAATAAATCTATTAAATTTTATCTTATAAAATTTTAAATGATATCTTATATACGTCAAGACTATTTACTTTATTTTTATAACTATTCTTTATTAAATAAAGTATCTCATCCTCTTCCTCACACAACAAAACACCAATCTTCTTATATTTAATCTCACTTTTAAAAACAGGTAGAACTAAAAAGCAGTTCCACCTGTACATTATTTATTATCTCTATTCTTTACAAATTATATAACCGTCAATTAACATTATAAAACAGTCATAAAGTTATATATTAATAAACATATTATACTAATAATCAAATACACTATTATTTTAGATGATAGGAATAAGAAAGTATTTCCTATAGTAGTAAAATTCTTCTCTTTAAGTAATTTAATATATTCAATTTCTATTTGAATAACTTTAATTAAAGCTAGAACGATAAAGAATATAAAGAATGATAGTATATATAAATAGTTAGTCTTATAAAAAGTAATTAATGCATTTAATTTAGTAGATTTAGTAGATAATATCATATCGTTTAAAAATGTTAATTGATTAAAGTTATCTAGCCCTTTACAGTAATCTTTTGTATTAGTATTATTAGGATCAATAGTATCTACTAAAGTATAGTTAAGTACATTATCTTCGTTTATTCCAAAGTATTCCTTAAGTTCATTAAATACCGCTTGACTTACAATTAAATAATCCTGTATATTAACATATTTCTTATATCTTAAACTTTTAGTA
>CAVAIM010000114.1:0-4148 GCA_963588755.1 bacterium
AAAGAAGGATTATATGAATTATTAGATTATTTGAAAGAAAGAAATATTAAAATAGGTTTGGCTACTTCATCAAGTGATGCAATTGCAAAAAAATATCTGTCTTTAGCAAATGTATTAAACTATTTCGATTACTTAGTATTCGGAAATGAAGTTAAGAATTCTAAACCAGATCCCGAAATATTTCTTAAGGTTTCAACTAAAGCTAATATAAAACCAGAAGATAGTCTTGTTTTAGAAGATAGTAAAGCTGGTATCACTGCTGCACAAAACGGTGGATTCAATGTATATTGGATACCTGATGGAGTGTACTTTGAGACTAATGCTTTAAGACTATCAAATTTAAAAGAAGTAATGAAAAGAATTTAGGAGGATTTATGGAAATAGTAATTGGTATATTACTTATCTTATCATTCTTTGGTCTTGCAATATATGCAATCAAAGGTGGTAACTTATTTATGGGTATGCTAATCATCGCTACAGTTTGGTTAGTTCTACCTTTAATCGGTAATGCTTGTGTTAGAAATGGTTTAGTGTTTGATAAAGGCTTCTATGAGGCTAATAAAGCCGTAATAGATACGACATTTAAAGATGCTTTAAAGCTTGTTTATCAATCAGGTCCAGAGTCTTGGGGATCAACTCTTGTTAACGTTATATTTGGTGCATGGTTTGGTAGAGTAATTCTTCAAACTGGTATTGCATCTACATTAATTAAAAAGACTACAGAAATGGGTGGAGACAGACCAGCTATTACTTGTATCTTACTTTCAATTGTAACTACTGCAATCTTCTCATCACTATTTGGTGCTGGTGCTGTAGTAGCTATCGGTGTTATTGTACTTCCTATCTTAATTTCTTTAGGTATTCCTAAGAAATGTGCTATTGTTTCATATACTCTATCAATTGGTGCTGGTATGTTCATCAACCCAGTATTAAATAGCCAATACACTGGATTCTTCCCAGACTTCGTTATTAACAATCACTTAGCTTGGGGATTCACTATGATGGGTATTCAAGTTGCATTCACAATTGCTGTAATCCTTTTCTATACTAGAAAGAAGAGAATTTCTAGTGCTTGGGCTGCAGATGTTCCTCAAAGAAAGAAATTAGACTTTGCACCTACTCCAGCTTTAATCGCTCCAGTATTACCAGTTATCTTAAACTTAATCGGAGCTCCTATCATCTTAGGTTTCATTATTGCCGGATTCTATGCACTTGCTGTATGTGGCAAATTAAAGAGCTTCAGAGGAGCTTGCAGAACATTAAATAAAGATTTCTATGATGGTGTTGTAGACGCTGCTCCATTAATCGGATTCTTATTAGTATTACCTATGTTCAATAAAGCTGCAACTCTTTGCTCACCATATTTTAATGCAGTATTAGGTAACATTATTCCTAATAACAAATTAGTATTAGTTATCATTTTCTGTGTTATCGCTCCACTTGGTTTATTCCGTGGTCCATTAACTCTATTTGGTTGTGGTGCTGCCTTACTTGGTATTTTATCAGGATTTGGTCTAGGTTCAGAATTTCTTGCTCCTTTATTCATCATTCCATCAACAGTAATGAACGTTTCTTGCTGCGTTACTCAAAGCTGGATTGCATGGGGAGTTGGTTATGCTAAAGTTCCTACTAAGGAATATTTAAAGACAAGTGTTATTGTAGGTTGGGCTATTTGTATAGTTATGCAACTTGTTACATATTTCGTATTTACTAGATAATAAGGGAGGTAATTACATTGTCAAACAGATCAGTTAGAATGGGTATCGACGTTGGTGGTACTCATACAAAAGCAGTAGCTATTGATAATGCTACTCATGAAATTATTGGTAAATCAAGTGTTAAAACTACTCATGATGATGTAGCTGGTGTAGCACTTGGTGTTGTTCAAGCATTTAATAATTGTTTAAAAGAAAATAATATTGACCCTGAAGACGTTGTATTCGTTGCTCACTCTACAACTCAAGCTACAAATGCTTTAATTGAAGGTGACGTTGCAACAGTTGGTATTCTAGGTATGGGTACAGTTAGAACTGGTGCATTACTTGCAAAGATTCAAACTCATTTAAAAGATATTAATTTAGGTAACGGTAGAAGAATTCATATCGTTCATGAATTCTTAAGTGAAAAGAATATTAACCATGATAATGTTAAGAATGCTGTATTAAGACTTAAAGAAAAAGGTGCTACAGTAATCGTTGCTTCTAAGAGCTATGGTGTAGACGATATGGCAGATGAACAATTCGTATTTGATATTTCTCATGATGAATTAGGACTAGAAACTACAATGGCTAGTGATATTACTAAGTTATATGGTTTATCTAGAAGAACTAGAACTGCTGCAATCAACGCATCAATTCTTCCTAAGATGTTAAACACTGCAAATCAAACTGAACAATCAGTTAGAAATGCAGGTGTTAAAGTACCTCTTATGATCATGAGAGGTGACGGTGGTGTTATGGAAATCAATGAAATGAAGAAGCGTCCTGTATTAACAATGTTATCAGGTCCAGCTGCTTCAGTTATGGGATCCCTAATGTATCTTCGTGCTTCAAATGGTGTATATTTTGAAGTTGGTGGTACAACTACTAATATCGGTGTAATTAAAGATGGTCGTCCTGCAATTGATTATTCAATGGTAGGTGGTTATAGAACATATATTTCAAGCTTAGACGTTCGTGTTGAAGGTGTAGCTGGTGGTTCTATGATTAGATTAAATAAATCAGGTGTTCATTCAGTTGGTCCTCGTAGTGCTCATATTGCAGGTTTAGATTATGCAGTATTCACTCCAGTTGAAGAAATTGTTGAACCAGAACTTGAATTATTCTCTCCAAAAGAAGGAGACCCTGATGACTATGTTGCAATCAAGTTAAAGAGTGGTAAGAGAATTACTATTACAAACTCTTGTGCAGCAAATGTATTAGGTTTAGTTCATGAAGGTGACTTCTCTTATGGTAACCCTGAAAGTGCACGTCGTGCAATGGAACCTATTGCTAAATACTTAGGTAAGACAGTAGAAGAAGTTGCAACTCAAATCATGGAAAGATCTTATGAAAAAGTTGCTCCTATTATTGAAGACTTAGCTAAGAAGTATAGACTTGAACATGACCAAATTTCTCTAGTTGGTGTAGGTGGAGGAGCTACTTCACTTATCCGTTATGTAGCTAAGAAGATGGATGTTAAGTATAGCGTTCCTGAGAATGCCGAAGTTATCTCAAGTATTGGTGTAGCTTTAGCTATGGTACGTGACGTTGTAGAACGTGTTGTACCAAACCCAACACCAGAAGATATTCGTGCTATTAAGAGAGAAGCTATTGATAAGGCTGTAGAAAGTGGTGCTGAACCATCAAGCGTAGAAGTTCACATTGAAATTGATGCTCAAACATCAAAACTTACCGCCATTGCAACAGGTTCTACAGAAGTTAAGACTACAGACTTATTAAAAGAATGTGATGAAGCTGAAGCTAGAAAGCTTGCAAGCGAAGACTTAAGAGTTGATGAAGCTAGTATTAAACTTGCTGGTCAAACTAGAGGATTCTATGCTTATGAAGCAGAAGTAAAGAATAAGAACGCTGTTCGTATTCTTGATAAGAAGGGATTCATTAAAGTTCAAAGAAATGACGGTAAGGTTGAAGTATGTAAACCAGGAAGCTATAGAACTGTCGTTAGTAAGATGTGGGAAGATTTAGCTGTTTATAAATCAGATGCTATCTTAAGACCTGATTACTATGTATGTTTCGGTGCTCGTGTTATGGACTTTAATGGTTCTAGCGAATTAAACAATATATTAATGTTAATGGAAGTTGAGCTAAATATGCTTGATGGAAATGACGATATAATGATTATAGGTTGTAAGAATCAAATTTAATCGATTCTTTAAAGAGGTTTTTGTATATTATGTTAACAACAAGAAAATCATTAGAATTTAAATATGATTATCAATCAGAAGGCTTTAAAAAAGCCTTCGATTGGTTAGAAAATACAGATTTAGAAAGTCTTGAACCAGGTGTTTATAAGATCGATGATGATAATGTATTTGCTGAAGTTCAAGAATATGTAACTAAGGAATTCGAAGAATGTTCATTTGAAAGCCATACTAAATATTATGATATTCAATATATGGTAAAAGGAACAGAAATACTTGGTTACGC
>CAVAIM010000115.1:0-4136 GCA_963588755.1 bacterium
CACCATATATTGATCTATTTCAAGTAAATAATATTCTTCATAACTATTAAAAGATACAATAAAGAAGCCTATTCCACCTTGTTTCTTTATAGCTCTAAGATGTTTAAATTGATGAGGGTGTACATTGCTTAGAGGAAATGATGTCAGACTTTGACATTCTTTAGCGTCAAAGTCTATATAATATCCTTTATAAATACCATTATAATCAGTTGTTGATGGTAATTTATAATAAGCCTCAGTTATTACTGCTTTATTACGTGAAGGAAAGTCTACATTTACAATTTGTACAGGTGTAGGCTTTTTATGTATTACCGCAATCTCATTATCTAAATAATAAAGATTAGAATTATTAATCATTTGTTCAAGTCCTACACCTTTATTAGCTTTTTCAATATTCTTTTCTTTTTGGTTAGTATTACTAGATTCATTATAGTTTGTTTGTCTTTTAATTCCTTGAGGAAGTTTCATATTATCACCCATATATAAATAACCACTAAATTCCTCTATTTCTCATTCAAATTGATTGACTAGTAAAATATTATGGCATATAATATTTACAAACTTATGAAGTGGATAACATTTATATTTACATTTTAAGCGAGAGTAGGTTGGTGCGAGCTACTTAAATCAATTTATATAAATTACTACCATGGAAGTGACATAGAAATATGCTCCGGAGACTCCGTTATAGTTTAATTGAGGTGCAGTATTTAATACTGAACTAAGGTGGTACCGCGATAATTCGTCCTTAAAAAGATTTTTTAAGGATTTTTTTTATGTAAGGAGAATATTATGATTAAATTAACATTAAAAGATTCATCTGTTAAAGAAGTAGAGAGTGGATTAAGTTATATTGAAATTGCAAAGTCTCTATCTTCAAGTCTTGCGAAGAGCTGTGTTGCAGCTAAAGCTAATGGTAAGCTTGTAAACTTAGCTGATAAGGCAGTAGAAGATCAAACTTTAGAATTCATTACTAAAGATTCAAAAGAAGCTTTCGAAATTCTAAATCACTCATGTGCACATTTACTTGCAAACGCTGTAGCTGATTTATATCCAGGAAGCCAATTTGGTGTAGGTCCAGATATCGAAGAAGGTTTCTACTATGACATTATGTTCAAAGAACCTATTCAACCACAAGATTTAGCTAAGATTGAAAAGCGTATGGTTCAATTATCTAAGGCTAATATTAAGATTACTCATGAAACTATGAGTAAGGAAGAAGCTCATAAATTATTTGCATCTGACAAGTATAAGACTGAACTTATTGACGCTGTTGAAGGTGATGTAGTTGAAGTTTATACTCAAGGTGATTATAAAGAAGTATGCCGTGGACCACATGTTATGTCTACAGGTGTTATTCAACACTTTAAGCTATTATCAATTGCCGGAGCTTACTGGAGAGGTGACTCTAAGAATGAACAATTAACTCGTATCTATGGTACTTGTTGGTTTACTAAAGAAGACTTAGAAAAGCAATTAGCCCTAATTGAAGACAGAAAAGAACGTGACCATAGAAAGATTGGTAAAGATATGCAAATCTTCATGTTCGACGAACTTGTAGGTAAGGGTCTTCCTATGTATTTACCAAATGGATTCATTATTCGTAGAGCACTTTCTGACTACATTATGAACAAGGAATATGCTCTAGGTTATAAGCATGTAATGACTCCATCTTTAGGTAATGTTGAATTATATAAGACATCAGGACACTGGGCACACTATAAAGATGATATGTTCCCTGCAATGGAACTTGATGACGAAGCTTATGTATTACGTCCTATGAACTGTCCACACCACATGGTAATGTTTAAGTCTAAATTACATTCATATAGAGATCTACCTGTAAGAATTGCTGAAATCGCAAATGACTTCAGATATGAAGCAAGTGGTGCTTTAACTGGTATTGAAAGAGCTAGAGCCTTCTCTCAAAATGACTCTCATATTTTCTGCCGTCCTGACCAAATCGGACAAGAATTCAAACAAGTATTACAATTAATCCTAGATGTATACAAAGACTTTGGATTCAAGGATTATCAATTCCGTCTATCATTAAGAGACCCTAAGAATACTGATAAGTACTTCGGTAATGATGATTTATGGGAAAAGAGCCAAAATGAATTAAGAAGCGTATTAAAAGAACTTAATGCTGACTTCTATGAAGCTGAAGGTGAAGCTGCATTCTACGGACCAAAGCTAGACGTTCAAGTTAAGTCTGCCATCGGTCATGATGTAACTCTATCAACTATTCAACTTGATTATCAATTACCTGAACGTTTTGATTTAACATATATTGATGAACAAGGTGGAAAGACTCGTCCTGTTGTAATTCACAGAGCTATTTTAGGTTCTCTAGATAGATTCATTGCCTTCTTACTAGAAGAAACTAAGGGTGTATTACCTCTATGGTTATCACCAGTTCAAGCTAAGATTATTCCAGTAAATCTTGAATATCATAAAGAATACTGTGATATGTTAGTTAATAAGTTCATTAGAGCTCAAATTAGATTTGAAACTGACTACAGAGATGAAAAGTTAGGTAAGAAGATTAGAGAAGCTCAAATCGCAAAGATTCCATATCAACTTGTTGTAGGTGATGAAGAAGTTAAGAACAATACTATCACATATAGAGAATATGGTAAGACTGAACAAACTACAGTTACAATTGATGAATTCATTAATTTAGTACAAGATAAGGTATTAGCTCATAAATAAGGTGAACTAATGAATGATAATTATATTAAACTAAGAGAAGAATATTTAACAGATATTGGTTCTAATGCAGTTTTATATAGTCATAAGAAAACAAATACTAGGGTTGTCACAATAAAATGTGATGACCCTAATAAGGCTTTCTGCATTACATTCAAAACACCACCATCAAATTCTAAAGGTATACCTCATATACTAGAACACTCTGTTTTATCAGGTTCTAAGAAGTATCCTTTAAAAGATCCATTTAATGAATTAATTAAAACTAGTGTTAATACATATTTAAATGCCTTCACTCAAAGTGATAGAACAAGCTTTCCTGTATCTAGTTGTAATTTAAAAGACTTCTTTAATTTAACAGATGTTTATTTAGATTCTGTATTTAACCCTCTAATTTATCAAAAAGAAGAAATCTTTTTAACTGAAGGTTGGCATTATGAAATAAATGATTCTAAAGATAAATTAACTATTAATGGTGTTGTATATAATGAAATGAAGGGTACATTAAGCGATCCTGTGACACTTCTTTATTCGTATGTTGAAAAATCACTATTTCCTCATACTTGTTATCAATATGAAGCAGGTGGAGACCCTAAATATATACCAGAGTTAAGCTACACAGAATTCTTAGATTTCCATAAGAAATATTATCACCCATCTAATGCGGTTATATTTTTATATGGGGATTTAGATATGGATGAAAGACTTGAATATTTAGATAAAGAATACCTATCTAAATATGATTATGTAGAGCCTCAATCAGATATTGCAATAGAAGAACCTTTCAAAGAAACTAGATACATAGAAAATACATATACTATATCTAAAGAAGAAGATTTAGAGTCAGGATATTACTACGCACTAAACTATGGGTTAGATGACTTAAATTATAAGGATACTCTAGCCTTAAGTATGGTTGTATCTTATTTATTTTCAAGTGAGAATAGTATTATTAAACAAAGAATGATAGAGAGTGGCGTTTCTACATCATTTAGAGGTAATGTATCTTCTGAATTACAACAAGCTTTGATATCTATAGTTGCGACTAACGCAAATAAAGATAAGCTAGATTTGTTTCAAAATATAATTAATGAAGAATTAAACAAGATTAAGGTAAATGGAATAGATACAGAAAATTTAGAATCTATTATTGATTACTTTGAGTTTGCTGCAAGAGAAGATAATCAAGGAACTAATAAGGGTATTAATTATTTTATGAATATTATGCCTGAATTAATCTATAATAGAGAAGATCCATTTGTTAATCTTAAGACACTAGATTACTTTAAAGAATTAAGAGATTTACTTAAAACTAATTATTATAATGAACTTATATCTAAACATTTAATTAATAATACTTATAAATCTATAGTTGTATTAAAGCCAACATTAGAGGATAACTCAAATGAAGACGCTAAACTAGAAGA